>CAINXF010000187.1 GCA_903854795.1 Candidatus Kerfeldbacteria bacterium | reverse complement strand
TCGGGCGGGAACTTCTTATACACGCCGTCGACATCGGTCAGGAACACGATCTTCGACGGCTTCACTATTCTAGTTAGTTCAGCGACCTGCTCGTCCGCCGACATGATGTCGGTCAGTCCGTTCCTCAGCACCACGTCGCCATTAAGCATCGGTATCGCGTTCTCTTGTAACAACGATTCGACCATCGAACCACGGCGTCCAACCGGAATCGCCGCTGACGTCTGTATTGGCACCACCGGAAGTCCTTCCTTCCACATGATCTCGGCGAGCGAATTCCCGAGGACGCGCATCGCCGCGATCGTGCGTCCTGCACCGATCATCCTCGTCGCCGTCGGACGCCCATGCACGAGGCCGTACCGATGGGCGAGCGGATGCCCGAACGAACCCGCGCCGTGTAACAATACGATACGGACGTTCGGATGCTTAGAACGATAGGCGACGAGATCACGCGCGATTGATCTCACCACGGCGCGTTCGATCCGCGGAGTGACGGACTTCTTCGCCGTAATAATGCTTCCGCCCAGCTTGATGATAATGGTTTCCATGGCTCCCTGAGTGTACGACAAATTGCGTCAATGCAAAACACCCCGAAATGACCCGGGGTGATGCGTTACAATTGCAGTAATATCGTTTTTACGGCTTAAGGTTTGATATTATGTATTGTGAGTATTTTCCTTCTTGCCGTCATAATATTTTTTAAGCTCTGCCTCAACCTCGGGCGAACGTAATCCCTCTAAAATGTTAGTCCACGGTGCATCGTGTTTATTTTTCGAATTATATTCGATGACTTGATACAATCTTTCCAAGGACGAAGCTTCCCAAATAATTTGCCCCAATAATTTAATCGGTTTATCCGTAGTTATTTGCGGATTGTTCTCATAAATTTGGTCTATCATCTCAACTAAGGTATCTTCCAAATGATATCTATTGGCCTCATTATGAAGTACATCAACAACTTCCGGTGATGAATCTGATGCAGCCTCTTCCTGAAGTCTTAAGGCTTTTTCATGAAGCTGCTTCGCATGTTCTTCAGAATCAGGACGTAAGTCTGGATTTCGTAAATAAATTTGTGAATCATTCTCACTCACTTTCGCGTCACGAGTTTTCCGTCGAACTCTTCCGACGGTAAATTCGATATCCTCAGGTGAAGGTTTCCCAGTTTCTGTCATAGTATTATTGTTACTAATTGACTCAGTAAATATAGTTTATACACCCACATTACTCAACAATCGTTTCCGTGAGGCGCGCGATGTTTTTCGTGGTAATGATGCTTCCACCGAGCTTGATGATGATCGTATTCATGGCGCTTTGATTGTACGACGATGCCACAATTATACAAGCAACCACCGTAGCGTCGCATGATGTTGACAGTAGGAACACGGGCTTGCTACGGCACGCCCACTCTCGTTCCGGGCGGGTAAGGACGAACGCGCGCATCCGCGTCGCTCATGCTCGCCGAAACCGGCACACGAACCCCGGAGGTAACCGTGAAACGCCGTACTGTTCCGTTCAAGTCAGGTCGACCGATCTTCAATCTGTTCTCGCTGCACATCGGGACGTTCGACAGCGTGTGGACGCCCCAGACGCGCCTCGGCGAGTATGCCACCGCCCTCGCCATCGTCGAGGTCACCATGACGGGCGACAGGGTCCGACGGGTCCGCTGGCGCCTCGACAACTGCCGGCGCTACACGCCGCGCGCGCTCCTCGCGAGGAGGTCGTTCCTCGTCCTCAGCCGCATCCTCGACGTGTCGCCGCAGCGGCTCCGCCCACGCGTGAAGCTCACGCGCTACGGGTTCACTCGCAGCCGCCGACGCGAGTTCGTCGAACGGCTTCGTCGCTCCTGCGGGATCAGCATCCCGGTCCGCACTCTCGCGCTCGGTTCGACTGCGAGCCAAGTCGTCGCCACGGTGCTCGCCGCAACGAGACCCACGCGCTGACCCAACCGACAATTCGATCGCGCATCGCTCGCCATGCGGCGGTACGACGCGCAGCACAAACCCCAGGACCGGAGGATCCTGGGGTTGCTTCACATATATTTTGAATTCGATGTTCGTGAACTTGTTGTTATTTTCGAAGCAGCACTATCTACTAAAAATTAATAGAATGTCTTACTTGCTTCGCCGACATTTCCGTAGTTATCGAAAAACTTTACCGTAATGTCACCCGATGTACTATCCGTGTGTCTCTGAAACTGGCACGAAAGCATTCCATTTTCGTCAGGTTTCATTTGACAAACCGAATGTCCATAATAGTAAACCACAGCAGTTTCGAGTTCATTCTTTGAAACACCCTGAGCAACAACCGAAACGTTATACCCGCCGTTATTATTCTGTGCTTGTAAAATAGTTACGGCAGGGACCTCGTTATTACCTGTATACGCGGAGCTGTTAGCGGTTACCAAAAAATGAATTGTATTAGATCTAACGGGTTTCTCATTATCGATAATTGGATTGTCCTCAAAGTATGCAGAATAATCACCTGGCGCTAGGTCTAGCGTATATGTCATGTTTTGGCCGTTTCGATATGGAGATAACGTGTAATTTTTATTTCCTTGCACAATCAGTGTTACATCATTTCTATCGAATTCATAAATATCGTTTTGCGTCATGTCTTCATACTTAACAACTTTCTTACCAGGGATCACAAAAGCGACAGGCGACGATACCGTCGCGCTATTAATGGGAGAAACGAAAGTATAACTGTCTGATAACGCTTTGTTGATTTTATGTTCATGAATATATTGGCCAACTCCAAAACTAACTACCAATATAACGATAAAACTAGTGGCAATTACTACTGCCGCGAGAACTGGGTTTTTCATAATGACTCCCGTGTCAAATGAAAGTAACGCTCGCCACTTTATCGTTCGTTTCGGAGAATCGCATGACACGGACGCCCTGCGTGTCGCGGCCGAGGACCGAGACCGACTTCAACGGAAGGCGAATGACCTGTCCTTGTTGCGAGACGACGATGATGTCATTCTGTTCGAGCCGCGCATTCACGATGAATGCCGCGATGGCCTTGCCGGTCTTGTCGGTGATCTTCGCGGTGCGGATACCCGAACCGGCGCGACCCTGGACCTTATACTGCGAGAGCGGGGTTCGCTTGCCAAATCCGTTCGCCATGACGACGAGTATTTGTTCACCGGTTTCGGCCTTACCTTCGTGCACGAGATCCATGCCGGTGATCTCGTCAGAACCTTTGAGACGCATGCCGCGGACACCAGCAGCGTTCCGGCCCATCTCACGTACGGTCGACTCGCGGAAGCGGATCGCCTGCCCGTTCGACGTCACGAGAACGATGTCGTCCTTGCCGGATGACGGCTTCACCCACTTCAATTGGTCAGCCGGACGGAGCTTGATTGCGATGAGGCCCGATTTGCGGACGTTCAGGAACGATTCGATGTCGACCTTCTTGATCACGCCGTGCTTCGTCACCATCATGAGATACTTGTACGGCTTCAGGTCCGCGGTCGACAGCACGACGTTCACCTTCTCCTCCTGCGGCAACTGCAGGAAGTTCACGATCGCTTGGCCCTTCGAGGTCCGCGATGCGGCCGGTACGTCGTACGCCTTCAACTGGAACACGCGTCCGCGAGTCGTGAAGAACAGCAGGTCGGAGTGTGTCGTCGTCGAGATGAAGTGACTGACCGAGTCCTCTTCCTTTGTCGTCAACCCAATGACGCCCTTACCGCCGCGTCCCTGCGTCTTGAACATCTCGGGAGACACGCGCTTCAAGTAGCCGTCGCGGGTGATGACGACGATCGCGGGCTCGTTCGGGATCAGGTCTTCCTGTGTGAATTCCCCGACCGGGTTCGCGAAGACCTTCGTCTTTCGCTCGTCGCCGTAGGCCGCGCGCAGGTCCGTGAGCTCCTTGCGGATCACGCCGAGTAATTTCTTCGGTGAGTTCAGGATAGATTCGAGCTCGGCGATGAGCGCCTTCTTCTCCTTGTACTCCTGCTCGATTTTGAGCCGCTCGAGGTTCGCTAGTTGCTGCAGCCGCATCTCAAGGATGGCGACGGTCTGACGCTCGGTCAGCTTGAACCGCTTCATCAAATTGACCTTCGCTTCGTCCTTGTCCTTCGATGCTTTTATCGTCTTGATGATCGCGTCGATGTGGAGGAGCGCGATGCGCAACCCTTCCAAAATGTGTGCACGGTCCTTCGCGACGTTGAGGTCATGCTGCGTCTTGCGACGGACGACTTCCTTCCGGTGTTTCAGGTATTCCTCGAGCACCATCTTGAGCGTCAAGATGCGCGGCTGAATGCCATCGACGAGCGCGAGCGTGTTCACGTGGAACGTCTCCTGCAGCTGCGTGATCGAGTACAGGCGGTTCAACACCTTCTTCGGGTAGGCGTCCCGCTTCAATTCGATGACGATGCGGACGCCGTGCTTGTCGGACTCGTCACGAAGGTCGCGAATGCCCTCGAGCTTCTTATCGCGGACGAGTTCGGCCATGTGCGAGATGAGCGTGGACTTGTTCACCTGGTACGGGATCTCGGAGACGATGATGCGGAAGTCACCGGGCTTGTGCTCGACGATCTCCGCGACGCCCCGGATCACGATGGAGCTCTTGCCGGTCGCGTACGCCTGTTTTATCGCTTCGGCGTTGTAGATGTGACCACCGGTCGGGAAGTCGGGTCCTTTCACAAACTTCAACAGGTCGTCGATCGTCGCACTGGGATTGTCGATCAAGTGCATCGTCGCATCGATGATCTCGCCGAGGTTGTGCGGCGGGATGTTGGTCGCCATACCGACCGCGATACCGACCGTACCGTTGATGAGCAAGTTCGGCAGTTTCGCCGGCAGGACAGAAGGCTCGCGCTGCGAGTTGTCGTAGTTCGGCACGAAGTCGACCGTGTCCTTGTCGAGGTCCTGCAACATTTCGTTCGAGATCTTCGCAAGACGGGCTTCGGTGTACCGCATAGCTGCCGCAGTGTCGCCATCCATCGAACCGAAGTTGCCTTGGCCATCGACGAGCGGGTAGCGGAGCGAGAAATCCTGCGCCATGCGGACCATGGTATCGTAGATCGCCGTATCACCGTGCGGGTGGTATTTTCCCATCACTTCACCGACGACGGTCGCCGACTTTCGATACTTCGACCCCGGACGTACGCCCATCTGCCACATCGCGTACAACACGCGACGAGCGACCGGCTTCATGCCATCACGGACATCGGGAAGCGCGCGACTGATGATGACCGACATCGCATAATCGAGGTACGATTGCGACATTTCCTGGACGATAGGCTGCGGCAGGATCTTCCCGATCGCGTTCAGTGGTGATTGGTTCGGGACATGGGCGACGAGTTTTTTCTTCGGGGTGCTCATGGGGTGACGGTGTTCGTGGTAGCGTTCGTATTCACGTTCAAATTGATGTTGCTCACGGTGTTCACATTGGTGTTCGCGTTGAGGCCGTTGTTCGCGTTCGAATTTACCACCGTGTTGGTGTTCTCAACCTTGATCTCAGGGAATACACTGTTCCGCAACTCGTTCAACGCACGGTCGTTCGCATTTTCGGTGTTAGAACCTGGAAGTTTGAACTTACTGAATACGTCCTTAAGGTCACGTGCGATCTTCGTGAAGAACGAATCGTTGTTGTTGGATGACGTGGTCAAGCTCTGTTTCATGTAGCCGATCCAGAGAACGAAGACGACCGCGGATACGACGATCACGCCGGTCCACATCATTTTCCTTCTGTTGTTCATCGGCGACTTTGGCTGCTGCTTCATCGGCGTCACCGGCGCGGACATCGGGGTCAGCTCCGCTATCTCTTGACGCACCGGTCGCGCGGTCCTCACGACACGTACAGGGACCGCTCGTTCCCGCTTCTGGCTCGACGCTGTCTTCTTCTGCGGGGGCATGGCTACGGCGTAAGGATTACGATCGACATGTTGTCCTGCGGTAGGTCCTTCGCCATCACCTTGAACTTGTCCATGGCTTCCGACTCCTTCACACCCATCTCCTTCGCGAACGCATTCACGGGATCGAGATTTTCCTTCAGGTTCGGGATCTTGTACTGCATCGGGATCACGACTCGCGGCTCGACCGCGCTGATGACCGTCGACGCTTGCTCAGCGTTCAGTACGCCATGGCCACCCACTGGGATCAGGAGGATGTCGACACCTTCGAGACGCTCGAGCTCACTGTTCGCCAACTGATGACCGAGGTTCCCGAGGTGCGCGATAGAGATGCCCTCTGCCTCAATCAAATACATGGTCAACTGTTCGTGTTTCTCAAGTTTTTCGCCGACGACCGGTACACCGTACACGAACGTCTTCTTCACTTCGTATTCGCCGGGGCCTTTTACGACGAACGGCTCACCGTTGATCGATGAGGTATCGGCTGTCGAGTTGGTAATCAGTAGAAGATCTGGGGAAAAACGGGGAAGTTTCAACCCCAATTTCTGGTCGAATGGATCGATGACGACCGTCGCTTCGTGAGTGGTGATCCTGATGCAAGTTTTTCCGAACCATTCAATCGTCATAAGCTCGTGGGGTCCATGAAAAAGATAGCCGTCCTTACCCACAGCGTACCATACTTTATCGGGTATTTCAAGCAAAAATCAGCGTTCATCGTGAATAGGACGACCACCTTGTTAAACACAATTTTACTGGTCAGCCGATCGATAGTTCGTCTGGTGGCGCAGTCGGTATGTCCTCACTCGTCTCGCCCGCATCGATATCGACGACGAACGAGGGGAGTTTCTGGTTGTTCACGTATAGCTCATCAACCACAAACTCGTCATTGACAGTTTTTCCACGTGCATCGACGAAGTCGTTCGCCTTCAAATTTTCGAACGCCATCGGTGCCCCAGCCGACTCACACCGTGTATCAGTCGGCATTTTCAACGACAGATCGCGACCGATGAACAATGCGAGCGATAATGGCGCGTTCAGGACATGGACGAACAAGGTTCGCGTCTCGATATTGACGCGGAGCGTGCGCGCACGAAGTCCGAACAACGCCGGAAGTGATGTGAGTGACGAATGCGACGCCGTCGAGGAGCCAATGCTGCCGCCGATCAACGCACCGCCGGAAGCGTGGGGTGCTGAGGCGCCATGTGGAACGCCACCGCCTGCGAGCGGTACGGCTTTCGACGGGTTTGCGCTTCCACCTTTGGTTTTCTGTGCGTTTCCGGCACTTCCGCCGCCTCCTTCGGACGCCTTTTCTGAATCCTTCTCGACCTCGCGAGCTCGCTCGTATTGATTAAGGTGCTGCTTCGCCTGTTCGATCCTCTTTTCACGGAGTACCTCGTCTTTCGTCGGCGTGTGGTGCGCGGACTCATCATGCATGATCTCTTCCTTCACGGTTTCGCGGAACGCCTCAGCTGCCGTGTGGTGCTTACCGAACGATGTTTCCTTATATTGATCGGAGGTTTCGATCTTTCCCTTGACCTCCTTCATATAATGCCGACCCTTCCATGATTCAATAGTCTGCGACTTATCGCCATATGCAACGCGCCGAAGGCCCTTATCGTCCTTCAGGAACTTCTTGAGCTTGGTATCGCCCACTTTTGCATTGCCGACTTTCGTCGCCATCATCTTCTTGGTGGTCTGTCGGAGCGAACCAAGTTGTACCTTTGGATGGTAGGAGATATCAGCCATAATATTCATATAATACAACATTTTTATACATTTGTCAACAATTTCTCTTGCGTTAAACCTAATATTGGTATATCATCATCGTTACCTTATTCATGACTGGATTTGCCGCCCGCGGCCCCAGCCACCCTCCGGGGTAATAGAGTAGTAACTATGACCACCACAACCGCGAACGGCGCAAAGCCGTCCGTCATGGAAGAACTCCTTAAGAACGACTCCTTGCCGTCGATCCCCAAAGTCGGGGCGATCACCATCGGCAAGGTCATTAGCGTTTCAAAGACAGAGGTCCACGTCGATATCGAAGGCATTGCGACCGGCGTTGTCCGCGGTCGTGAGCTGTTCGACGAATCCGGACGCTTCTCCGATCTCAAGATCGGCGACGAGATCCAGGCGACCGTCATGGAGCTTGAGAACGAAACCGGCGAAATGGAGCTGTCGCTCCGGTCGGCTGGCCACCAACGTGCCTGGGACGAACTCCAGGAATTCATGACCGCAAAACAAGTCGTTGAGGTTCCGATCATCGACGCGAACCGCGGCGGTCTTCTCGTCCGCGTCCACCGCATCGAAGGATTCCTCCCGGTCTCCCAGCTCACTACCGAGCACTACCCGCGCGTCGAGGGCGGCGATAAGCAGCGCATCCTCGAACTTCTTCAACAGCTCGTCGGCAAAACGCTGAAGGTCAAAATCATCGACATCAACGAACGCGAATCAAAACTCATCGTCTCCGAGAAGGCCGCATGGGAAGAGCAGCAGCAGGACATCATCAGCCGCTACCGCGTCGGCGACGTCGTCGACGGCCGGGTCACCGGGATCGTCAACTTCGGCTGCTTCGTCGAGTTCGGCGACAAGCTCGAAGGCCTCGTCCACATCAGCGAACTGGCCTGGCAGCGCATCGAGGACCCACGTGCGATCGCGCGCGTCGGCGACCCGATCAAGGTCATGATCATCGGTATCGAAGGCACGAAGATCTCGCTCTCGCGCAAACGTTTGCTCGACAACCCCTGGAAGGTCGCGGCACAGAAATACACGATCGGCGAAGTCGTCGAAGGTAAGGTCATCAAACTCAACCCCTACGGCGTCTTCATCGAGCTTGATCCCGAGATCCAAGGACTCTGTCACATCTCCGAACTTTCATGGAAGAACGTCCGCCACCCTGGCGAGGTCGTGAAGGTCGATGAGGTCCGAAAGTTCAAGATTCTCGCGCTCGACCCTGACGCCCACCGACTCGGCCTCTCGCTCAAGGCGCTCGAAGAACCGCCCGAAGATGTGAAGAAACAGATCGAAATGAAGGCGGAGGACCTGCCGTCCGCGGTCGCCGAGGCGAAGACGACTGAACAAAATCCTGTCGACGGTGTAGTACCATCGAAGGACGACGCGCCAGCCACACCGCAGGCGTAACGTTCCACCGGTCGTTTGCGCTGCCTGCGGAGCGCCGGTATACTCATCACGATGACCATCGTACCTATGCGTCCAATCCTCAAAAATTTCCTGATTTTCTTCGGCGTCTTCATCCTGATCTTCTTCATATTCAGCAGGGTGACGTTGCCGACGACCAAGCCGACGCCGACCGATCTCGGTACGTTCGTCACCGAACTCAAGGCTGGCCAGATCAAATCCGTCGAGATTGATGGTGCCAAGATGACGACGACGCTTGCTGACGGCAAGACGCAGGTGACCTACAAGGAAGACACCCAAAGTCTCACTGAGCTCGCCCAGAACTACGGTGTATCGTCGGATGCGCTGACTGCGGTCAAGGTGACGGTCAAAACCTCGAGCTCGGGCGTGTGGCTCAATGCGCTGTTCTCGTTTATCCTACCCGCGGTCCTGATACTGGCGTTCTTCTGGTTCATCTTCCGCCAGGCACAAGGCCAGAGCAACCGGGCGATGTCGTTCGGCCAATCGAATGCACGCGAAACGCAGCCACAGGAACGTCGAACCCGCGTGACGTTCGATGATATTGCAGGCGCGAAGGAAGCGAAGGAAGAACTGGCGGAAGTCGTCGAATTCCTCCGTACGCCATTGAAATTCTTGAGTCTCGGCGCAAAAATTCCAAAAGGTGTACTTCTGCTCGGCAGTCCTGGCACCGGTAAGACGATGCTCGCAAAGGCAGTCGCTGGCGAGGCGAACGTGCCGTTCTACAATATCTCCGGTTCCGAATTCGTGGAGATGTTCGTCGGCGTCGGGGCCTCACGCGTCCGCGACCTTTTCCGTAAAGCAAAGAAGAACGCGCCGGCAATCGTCTTCATCGACGAGATCGACGCGGTCG
>CAINXF010000186.1 GCA_903854795.1 Candidatus Kerfeldbacteria bacterium | reverse complement strand
GAACTTGGAATCACCAGAGATCATGCCGAGCTTCACCGAATCGGCGACGTCGTTCGTCGTCGAGGTCGCAAAGGTCGTCATCATTTCGCTTGCGATCATCATTCCGGTCCGCTATTTTCTGATACAGCCGTTTTATGTGAAAGGTGCGTCGATGGAACCGAACTTCTACGACAACCAATATCTCGTCGTCGATGAGTTGACGTACCGTTTTCATGAGCCGCACCGTGGCGATGTGATTGTGCTTCGCAAGCCGCAGCTTGAGTCGGACTTTCTGATCAAGCGCGTTATCGGCCTTCCTGGCGAGCGCGTTCAGATCGCGAACGGTCAGGTTACCATCTACAACACGGAGAATCCGTATGGTGTCGTGTTGGACGAATCCGCGTACCTTGCGCCGACCGTAAAAACGAGCGGCTCGATCGATCAAAAGCTCGGGGTGAACGAATATTTCGTGCTTGGTGATAACCGTGAAGCAAGCCTCGACTCACGGTACTTTGGCATCGTGACGCGCAAAGAGATCATCGGTCGGACCTGGATCAGGGCGTGGCCGCTCAATAGTGCGAAGATGTTCTCGACGCCTGCCTACACCGGTGCACCAATTCAACAACCAACCCTATGATGCCCCAACGGAACCAACAAAACCAGCCGCAGCCCGACCTGCCACCTGAAAAAGTGAAGGGTCAGCCGCAACTGTTGCGCGGCATGCGCGACATCCTTCCGGCGGACCAGCCGTACTGGGACGCAGCGGTTTCTGCAATCGAGCGTATTGCGACGAGCGCGGGATTCCAGAAGATCGAGACGCCGGTCCTTGAGGCCGCAAGCCTGTTCAACCGTTCGGTCGGTCAGGACACCGACATTGTCGATAAGGAAATGTACACGTTCATCGATAGGAGCGGTGACAAGCTCGCACTCCGTCCTGAGAACACGGCATCCGTTGCGCGCGCGTACCTCGAGCATGGCATGGTGAGCTGGCCGCAACCGGTCAAGCTTTTTTACGTCTCGTCGTTCTTCCGCCATGACCGACCGCAGGCCGGTCGCTACCGCGAGTTTTGGCAGTTCGGTTTTGAGGTCTTGGGCGATGTGCAGCCGGTGGTTGATGCCCTGATCGCGTACCACGCCGCATCGGTGTACCGTGAGTTCGGCATCCCGATCAACGTCCATATTAACAGTATCGGCGACAAGGCATGTCGACCTGGCTACCTCAAACTCCTCACGGATTACTTCAAATCGCGCAAGAACTCGCTCTGCGAGGATTGCAAGAAGCGGCTTTTGAAGAATCCTCTTCGTATCCTTGACTGTAAGGAGCCTGACTGCCACACGGTGAGCCTCGACGCGCCGCAGACCGTCGACCACCTTTGTGACGCGTGTCGTGACCATTTCGTGCATGTGCTCGAGTACTTGGGTGAACTTGAGGTTCCCTACACACTTGACTCGCGCATTGTCCGCGGCCTCGACTACTACACGCGGACCGTGTTCGAAGTGTACGAGGATGGCGGAGGTGAAGGCGCACAGTCAGCGCTCGGCGGCGGCGGACGGTACGATGATCTCGTCGAACAGTTCGGCAACCGACAGGTGCCTGCGGCAGGATTCGCCGGCGGCATCGAACGGCTCATCACGAAGATGCACGAACGCCAGTATGCACCGAAGGTCTCATCACCCGACATCTTCATCGGTCAGCTCGGTGAGCCGGCGCGGAAGAAATGCCTGAAACTTTATGATGTGCTCCGCTCGCTGAACATCAAGGTCGCGGAATCGTTCTCGAAGGACGGCCTGAAGTCGCAACTCGAAGCCGCAAATCGTCTGAGCGTGAAGTTCGCGTTGATCATCGGTCAGAAGGAGATCATGGACGACACTATCCTCATCCGCGACATGGAGAGCGGTATCCAGGAGGTCGTTGACTACAAGAAGATCGTTCCCGAGATCCAGAAGCGACTTTCGAAATCGACCGTGGTGCCGACCGCGCCAGCGGTCACGCCGACGCTATGAGCGATAACTGCCTGTTCTGCGGCATCGCACAGGGGACGATACCTTCGACGAAAGAATACGAGGATGACGTTCTCGTCGTGTTCGCCAACATCCACCCGGTCGCGCCAGTGCACCTTCTTGTCATTCCACGAAAGCATATCGCCTCGGTCGCCGATCTGTCGGACGACGATCGTGCGCTCGTTGGTGAGATGGTGATGCGCGCCAAGGAGATCGCGGTGAAGAAGGGGATCGCGAAGAACGGCTATCGACTCGTGTTCAATGTACGCGATCATGGCGGGCAAGTCGTTGACCATATTCATCTCCACATCATCGGTGGTGCGAAGCTTGGTCCGATGGCGCTAGCTTTTGGGGAATAAGCCAGTACCCAGGCGAAAAATAAGGATTTTCCGCCTTTTTGACGAACTGGGTATAAGATGGTATACTCACGATGATATTTTTTTGTACACATGCAGATAATCCTCACGGTGTTAGACCACCATCGAAAAGGAGGTGATACGCTTGGTAGAAGTTAAACGAAAAGACGGTGAATCAATGGAGAGCCTTCTCCGTAGGTTCACAAAACGAGTGCAGCAGAGCGGAGTGCTCTTGCGCGCCAAGCGAGCACGTTTTTACGAATCCCCGAAAACGAAGCGGGAAGTTCGCGAAGACGCAATTCGGAGAAAGTCCATCCGAGATCGGAAGGATTACCTTCGCAAGATCGGTAAACTAGATGAAACGTTCGTCGGGCGTTCCGGCCGCAAGCCGAAACCCCTTCCGCGTATCCCGACACGTCCATGAGCGTCCAGCAATCCATCGAAACCGACTACAAGCAGGCGTTCAAATCGAGCGACAAAGATGTCGTGTCGGCGCTCCGTATGCTGAAGTCATCGATCAAGAACCACGAGATTGATCTCGGCCGACAACTCACAGATGAGGAAGCGGTCGAGATCGTCGGTCGCGAGATGAAGCGACGGAACGAGGCAGTTGCACAGTATCAGGCCGCAGGACGGCCTGAGCTCGTCGCGCATGAGCAGAGCGATGCCGCGGTGTATGCGCGGTATCTCCCAGCACAGCTCACCGAAGATGAGCTCACGGCGATCGTGCATGATACGGTGAAGGAACTCGGTACGCCAACAATCCAACAACTGGGAAAAGTCATGGGCGCGGTGATGGCAAAGGTGAAGGGCCGCGCTGATGGTACGGCGGTGCAAACCGTCGTGAAGCGCATTCTCGGCGCGTAACAGCATTTTTTACAACAAATGGGGCGAATAGCAAAACACAACTCGAAATTCTTGATCGTGGGCATCAGCTGCTGCATCGTGGTGGGCGCGTTGCTGTTTTTCCATCCAGCGTCGGCAACGCCGTACACGGTCGCCGATAACATCGGCGGCTCGACCGGGCTTACGACCTCGGACCTTAAGACGGTCGTCATCAACGTCATCAAGTGGATCCTCGGCATTCTCGCGCTCGTCGCGGTCGTGCTCATCATCTACGGCGGCATCATTTGGATGACCGCGGCTGGCAACGCCGAGAAGATCGAGAAGGCGAAACGCATCATCATCGATGCGGTGATCGGTCTCGTGATCGTCCTCATCTCATGGGCGATCGTGACATTTGTCATCGCGAAGATACTCGGTGTGTCCGGGGGAGGAAGCGTGCCACCGTTTAGGTGTACGCCGGGTTCGGTTGATCCAAGGTGCCGTGGGGCAGGGAGTATCGGACTCGAGATCCGCTCGATCACGACCGACTGCAAGCCAGCTCCCGATGCGGGCGGCAGTTATCAGGAAGGCGTGTTCATCTGTAGCGCGATCAACATCACGTTCAACCATGTCCTGAAGGGAGCATCGGTACAGGACGCCGTGAACGGTGCCGACCCGAAGCTCATCATCGAGCAATGCAGCGACGACACGTGTTCGGCGGGACCGGTCGCCATCGCGGACGGCAGCGCGCTCGACGGTCATCCTGGCGCGGCAGACAACAGCCAGCTGTTCGTCAACTCGAGCGGGGCGGCGTTCACCAACGACCTCAAAGCGGGTGCCGCGTGGGCCGCGCGTCTCGACAACACCGGCAAGAACATCACGTTCTTCCATGTACCGGCGTTGTACGAAAAGAACACGTACTATCGCGTCACGATCCCGAAGTCGATCAAAGACCTCAATGATGATGGGATCACCGGATGTCGCTCAAGTAATAACGCGATGGCCGACCTCGACGGTTGTGATGACCATGTGGGGCCTCCAGGGTACTACACGTGGATGATGGAGACCGGGACCGATGTCGATACGCTACAGCCAGTGGTGTCATCGTCGTATCCAAGCACGGCATATCTCGGCACTGGTTCGACCGCACAACCTGATCAAAGCGTGCCGCGGACGCCGCTCATCAACGTTCACTACAACAAGGCCGTGTTGCCGCCGACGTCCGTCGAGATCATCCCGTACGACATGAGCGACCCGACGACGATACCGCCGCCTGACCCGGTGACCGGTACGGGTGGGACGCTCCTTCCGCCGCTCGATCCGACGACGTACACGGTCACGCCAGGCGACGACGGTAAGTCGTTCATCGTCAAATTGAACGGCGGCGTCCTGCTGAATAAATTCACCTGGTATAAGGTCCGCGTGAACGGTGTCATCGACCTCTGCAGTAATCTTCAGAAACCCGAACCGTTTGAGTGGGTGTTCGAGACAAACGACGTGGTGCCAGGGATTGCCGGCGAGTACCCGAAGAGCGGGTACGCGAACTCGTGTCCATCGACGCCGGTGTTCGTGAAGTACACCGTGTCGATGTACAATCCAGCAAGAAGCAGTTGCGACGCTCTCGGGGTACTTGCCGACGGCAGTCCTGCGGGTGGATACGTCGTGATGCCCTTCT
>CAINXF010000185.1 GCA_903854795.1 Candidatus Kerfeldbacteria bacterium | reverse complement strand
GTGCTGAACACGATCATGGTCCGTGGACACCTTCAGTATGCGGGTGCCAACGGAGCCCAGATCGTCACCGGCCTGGCAAAGGTCGTCGGGGACCCCAACTCGGTCTACCCCGGCGCCTGGAACGGTACCTCGCAAACACAGCTCCCAATCCCGAACCAGGACGTCGACCTGACGTTCACCCTCGGGTGGACGACGGCGCACGACGACTTCGCGTACGGCATCCCGCCGCGTTCCGCGGTCGGGCTCTCGCTCAAGTGGGGCACGCTCGGGGCACCGATGACGTCGGCACAGAAGCTGACGCACGCGGTATCGCCCACGAGCGCGACCGGCACGATGTGCCAACTCAAGGGCACGGACTCGCTGTTCGTGGCTGGCTTCCGCAAGGAGTGCCGCTTCGACACGACTCGGGTCCACCACTAGAGAAGTTCAACGACAACGAGCCCCCAAAGGAGGGCTCTGCTCTGTACGTCGAAGACCATGGACATCTGTACCGTGGTCTTCTTCGCATATACGCTTCCACTCGTTGAGGGGAAGGGAGGAGGTCGAGCGAAGCGAGACGACGGAAAGGGGTCACATTGACTTTCCTTTTTTCTTAGACCAAGATGCAGCCAACCATCGGAGGCTGGTCGTTTCTCCAGCTCGTTCGACATAACGTCACGCATCAGGCAGTTGTCCAAACGGAGGACGCCATGAGAACGCGTCTCGAAAGAAAGGGCACCGTCGCCGTCGTAAAGCCACAAGGCCAGTTACACGACATCGAGGACGCCGAGCTCAAAAAGCTCAACGCCGCACTCGAGATTCTGCTCGCCACACCGGCGGTAACCACGATCATCGTGGACCTGTCGGACCTCACACACACGAACAGCAGTGGCGTCGGTCCGCTCGCGCACGTCCACGACAAGCTCATGCACGAGCACCTAGACCGGCGACTCATCGTCGTGGTCACGCCGCACAGCCACGTCGAGCAGCTGCTCAAGATCACTAAGCTCGACACCGTCCTCACTATCGTGGGAACGGAGGACGAGGCGCTGAAGAAGGCTGACAAAACGCATCCGTCAGCCGCGTGATGCCCGCACCTGCATCAAGCCAGAGGGCCCGGTTCCGACCGAGCCCTCTTCGCATTAAATCCCCTCCTTGTGTAAGGAGGGGTGACCCCGCCTTAGCGGGGTCGGGGTGGTCTAATAAATCCTCTTCTCGAGGTAACACTTGATGAATCGTTCTGACGGCGTATATAACGGCGTCGGCAGATGGTCCAACGGGAACCATTCCCACTTCGTGATCTTCTCTGGCTCCATCACCTTCGCCTCGCCCTTAAAGTCAGTACACAAAAATCCGATGGTAATGTAGTGCACATCGGTCATGATGTCATCGCCCACTCGAGCAAGCGCAAACTTGCCGAGCCTGATCCCTGTTTCCTCCAACACTTCTCGCCGCGCGCAATCTTCCAATGTCTCGCCGAAATGCAATTTCCCGCCTGGCATCGTCCAGGTCCCTTCACCATGAAGCACATTAAACCATTTTGGATGACGTAGACCAAAAAGCACCTTACCATCCCACAAGAGCATCACACCGGTACCGACACCGACATTTTTTCCCTCACTCATATCTCAACACCTCGATTGAATATCAAAAAGTCACTACCTAATCACAGTATCGATACTGAATACCAATTGAGCAACCAACGCTCTCACAAATTGAACCTTTAGCGGCCTCTTTATCCTGCGCAATTATTTTTGCTAAATCATCTCCCTTCGAATGGTAGAGGCACCGGCTTTGTGGTTCTACGCCGCCGCAGCATCCGCAACCACATGCTAAATAACTTTCTGGAATTACGTTTGTGTTCGCAGTAACGTTTACTGGTTGATTAGTTGCCGATTCGCATGTCCATTCTTTCGGTGGACATGTCCCCGTCTGACATCCGCCTGCACGATCACATACTCCACCACACTTCGCGACTACTGTGCCTGTCTTAGAATTTACATAATATAGTGGACCATCAACCTCAGACTTACAATTGATCACTGTCAGACCATTACATGTACTGACGATTTCACTGCAGAGCGACCCATACGCACGAGGATTGATCGTACGAGTTATCGGATTTACGCGTAACTTAGTAAAAAAGAAAAACCCTGTACCAACAATCACTGCGATCACTGCGATACTGATATACCGCTTACTCATACCTCAACGCTTCGATCGGATCCTTCTTCGCCGACACCTTATTCCTCATGTGCAGCTTCAGATTCAGATCGGAAGAGCACACGTCTGAACTCCAGTCACC
>CAINXF010000184.1 GCA_903854795.1 Candidatus Kerfeldbacteria bacterium | reverse complement strand
GCAAGACTTGCGTTGTTTGTGCCGTCGTGGTATGGTGCACACGCCGAAATTCAAGCGATTTTCGATTGAATACGGCGCAATCTTATTAGTCAATCTCCCATACCCCTGGACGTTCCCTGGTCCTGTCCGACCGATCTATCGGTTGGAACGAGCGGAACGGTTGAACGGGGTAGCGGAACAAAAGGACACTCACATGCGCGATATATCGCTGCCAGAGCTTCTGAAATCGGGCGTTCACTTCGGCCATCATGTTTCTCGGTGGCATCCGAAGATGAAACCCTATATTTTTGCGTCCCGTTCGGGGGTGTACATCATTGACCTCGAAAAGACGAGTGATTGTCTTAAGAGTGCGCAGGATTTCATTAAGACCACCGTGGGTAAGGGTGGCACCATTCTGTTCGTCGGTACGAAGCGCCAGGCGCGACCGATCGTCCAAGCGGCGGCAGTCGGCGTCAGCATGCCGTACGTCATCGAGCGGTGGCTCGGCGGCACGTTCACCAATTACCCCACCATTTCGAAGATGACGAAGCGACTTACGCACCTCAAAGAGGAGCGTGCAAGTGGGAACCTTGAAAAGTACACGAAGAAGGAGCAATTGACGTTCGGCGAGGAGATCACGCGGCTCGAGAAGCTCGTCGGTGGCATCGAACGCATGGCGCGGATCCCTAACGTGTTGTTCGTTGTCGACGTGAAGCAGGAAAAGACCGCGGTTCGCGAAGCGATCGCCATGAAGGTGCCGGTGGTCGCGCTCGTCGATACGAACGTAAGCCCGGCAGGCATCGCATACCCGATCCCTTCGAACGATGATGCGACGAAGGCCATCCAGATCATTACCGAAGCGATCGCGGAAGCGGTCGAAGAGGGATCACAGATCGCGCAACGTAACGCCGCAGCGAACGTCGAGGCCACACGGGTCGCGGCCGCAGCAGTCGCCGTTGCACCAAAGGAGACCACCGCATGAGTGAGATCACGGTCCAAGAAATTTCACGGCTTCGCGAAAAGACGGGCGTTGGCATCGTCAACGCGAAGAAGGCGCTTGTAGAGGCGAACGGTGATTTCGACAAAGCGATCGAAGTGATCCGGAAATCGGGTCAGAAGGTCGCCGAAAGCAAGATGTCACGGGTTATGCGTGAGGGCTACATTGGCCACTACGTGCATTCGAACGGAAAGTGCGCCGCCTTAGTCGTCGTGACCTGCGAGTCTGATTTCGTTTCGGCGAGCGAACCGTTCCGTGAGCTCATCCATGACCTTGCTGTCCATATTGCCGCGGCCAATCCCCGGTATCTGAAACCCGAGGATGTGCCGTTCGAGGTGCTCGACAAGGAGCGCGATGTGGCCCGTGCCCAGATCGCTGAGGCTAAGAAGCCTGCGGCGATTGCCGAGAAGATTATCGAGGGCAAACTCGAGAAGTTCTATGAAGAGCATTGTCTCTTACATCAGAAGTACATCAAGGACGACTCGATGTCTATCACTGATCTCATTAACGGTGCTATCCAGAAACTCGGCGAGAACATCCAGGTCAGGGAGTTCGTTCGCGTCAGTCTTTAACCTATGATCGACCTTATCGTTGCCGTTCTTGCACTTCTCGCGCTTGTCGTGTTGATTGTCGTTATTGTGCGAAAGTTCCCGAAGCTCGCATCAATCGATACGAAGACGATTCCGGCGGAGCAGCACAGCGACCTTAAGTCGAAATTGATTGAGGATCGTTTTAAGCGCAGGCTCATGATGGCTTCGTCCACGGTTGGCAGGGTAGTCACGCCTATCGGCCGCTCGCTCGGTTCATATCTGCGATCGCGGTACGTGAAGTTGCTCGAGCTCGAGAAGCGCTACCGTAACCGCGCGAAGCCGACGTCGTCAATGACGCCCGAAGAGCAGGCCGACAAGCTAGGCAAGACCGATCAGCTACTTGCCGAGGCGAAGAGCCTCCAGGCGTCAGGTGAGCTTCCGCAGGCCGAGCAGAAGACGATCGAGGCGATCAGCATCGATCCGCGCAGCGCAGCATCGTATCGCGTGCTCGCCGCGATCTACATCGAGCAGAAGGATTTTGAGCACGCACGTGAGACGCTCATGTTCCTCATCGACCGATTGAAGGTCGAGGACGACGAGCTTTACGCGGAACTCGGGCTCGTCGCGACGGGGGAGGGGAAGTACGACGAGGCG
>CAINXF010000183.1 GCA_903854795.1 Candidatus Kerfeldbacteria bacterium | reverse complement strand
CGTCGCAGCGATGCTCGCCGCGATCGCCCGCCAGTGCGTCCGCTGGAACCAAAGAACCCACGCCCACGTCACGATCAGCACAATGGCAAACGTATAGTGCGTGTACCATCCGAGGACATTGACGATCGTCAGCGTCACAAGACTCCGACCTACAGACTGCTGTGCATATCGCCACGCGGAGTACATTGCAATGACCGACCACAGCATCACGAGCGCATACATTCTGTACTCGACCGACTGAAGCACGATGAACGCCGCCACCGACGCCATAAGAACCGCGCGTCGGGCGGTTGAGGTGTTCGTCATTTCCCTGGCGCACCGCCAAAGTGCCACAAGAAAACACCACGTGATCAGCAGTGTCAGCAATCGTGCATGCGTCTCCGAGGTGCCAGCGATCAATTGCCATACGCGCGCGATCACAAACCACAACGGCGGGTTGTTCTCGAATTTCAACAGGGAGAACATCGCGACCCATGGGCGGGCACTCACGACCATCACGAACCGCTCGGAGTACCACAACTCCTTGGCGCTACCGAACAGCCAAAATAGCCCGGTGATCACCCCTGCTGCCATCGGGGGCCACCAGGCGCCGATCCTACGGGCTATACCGCTCATGAATGATCGTGCCAGAGGTCCCAGATCATCCTGAAATATTGTCCCGCGATACGACCGGTCAATTTGCTCTCGCCTTTCTGGCGACCTTTAAAACGAAAACCGACCTCGGCGATATGCTGTGGCCGAAGACGTACGAGGAGCTCGAGGAGGATCTTGTACCCACGTGGTTTTAATCGCGGTGCGACGGACAGAAACACATCGCGACGGAGAGCGAAGAACCCGCTCATCGGGTCCTGTACACGTACGCCCAGCACGACGCGGGCTACCTGCTTCGCGCACCAACTGAAAAGACGTCGAATCGCCGCATCCTCGGTCGATCCTTCGGACGCGAACCGAGAACCGATCGCCATGTCGCTGCCCGATTCGATGCTCGCCACCAGTTGCGGGATGATCTTCTCATCGTGCGAGAGATCGGCATCCATGACCACGATGACTTCACCTTTCGCGACCTTCACGACGCCATCAATGACCGCCGAGGCGAGTCCGAGCTTCGCGCCACGTTGCAACACGCGAACCGGATACTGGACACTCAATTTCTTCGCCACTGCTTCAGTGCCGTCCGGCGAACCGTCGTCAACCACGACGATCTCGTACGCCGGGTCGAGCCCAGCGATCAGCGGGATGATCTCCAGGAGATTTTCTGATTCATTGTAGGTTGGAAGAATGACCGAAACGGAATGGTTCATGCAACTTGCTGTGAGCGCTGCGCCTCACCGATAATAAAGGAAATGATGATCAATAGTATGATAACATACGCATGCGCTGGGAGAAAATATCTCGAAAAAAACCAGAACGCGGCGATCGTGCCGGCCGCGCCAAGAAAAGGTCCGGTCAATAACGAGTGCCGTTTCGCCCATCGCCACAGCACTGCCGCAAGTGGCACTGCAACGAACAGTTGCAGCACCCAGAATGGAAAATATTGGTCCGCTTTCACTATGCCGATCTTCAATAGGATCGACGAGATGCCCTCGCCACTTATTGGATACGCGGCGGTGCTGAGAAAGAATCTCAACGTATCATCATAGAAATTCCATGGTGACCAAAGCGCGAACGGTACGATGATTATTGCCGCAACGCCGATCGCAACGCCGATCACGCGCGTAAGTGAGCGCGAAGTTTCCTTCGCGATCGCGATGAACGGCAACAACATGAACGGCATTGTGAGTAGTATTGTTTGTTTTGTTGAAAGTGCGAGGCCGTACATCGTGGCAGCAAGATACACGCGCTTTCTTGCGAGCGCCAACCCGGTCATCATGAGCAACATCACTGGCAACAGGTCGTTGAAACCGTATGATGCGGTGGTCAGGAACGGATTAAGCGCCAAAACGATCGTCAGAGGCTCCCGCATCGGAGAGTTCCGCAGCTGCGTCCATGCGCCGATGAGTATCGCCGCATACGCAAGTAGATATATGAGCCGCTGATCGTACCAATTGAACAGGCCATGGAGCGCCGCGTAGAACGGCATACTCACGACGAAGAATCCAGGAAGGTATACATAGTGGTCCCAGGCGGGATAGACGCCGTCCACGTAACTCGCGTGGGTCGCGTGCCCATACCACCGATCGACGATGGTCCCTCTGAAATTTGCCGTGTACGGATCGACGCCCTGCGTGATCTTTTGTAGGCCCGCCTCGGTGAGCAGCAGCTCGTCATGCAGATGGTTCTTCGGCACCACGATAATTGTGATCATGATAAATATGATCACCCACGCAACCACTGCCCTAGTAATCCAAGTTCCCGCTGATTTCTTTGTAATATCAGCGACCACTGACCAGCATACCAACACCGCGAGCGGCAACGCCACCACAATCCGAATCCAGATCGAAATTCCGCTCATCCACGTGCCAAAGAACACATAGATGGGAGCGAGAAATACCAAAAACCATGACCGAAGCGATATACCGGAGAGCCGGCTGAACACCTCGGTAAACGACTCGCGTACATAGTGGGGTATTCTAGGCATCCGGATCGGGGCCGTGTGGAAGGTTGTGGTGTCCAGCGGCAAATGCGAGCACCAACATCATCGAGAGCATGCCGAGGTGACTGTCATTGAAATACCGAGAGAAGAACAGAAGCACCAACGTAAAAAAAATAAACGATATTAACATTCTCGTGACTGTGTTTGATTTGAGCTGCCACCGTATCAACACTATAAGTAACGGGATCCCCACGAGTGCCTGCCAGATCCAAAACGGGTACGCATCCCACATCGAATGAATGAACCCCGACGACACTAATAGTTGGCCGAAACCGAAACCGGAGATCGGGTAGCTCAACGCTGCGCCGCCGATCGCGTACCTGATCGTGCTGTCGATGAAATGCGACGGCGACCATATGAAGAACGGGAGCATGGCAAGCGTGGCGCTCCCCACGGCGATGGCAACAACCTTCAACGTCGCCTTCCAACGCCCTATCAGCGGTACGGCGCCGTACACGAAAGCCACGAAGAACGGGAACAGGAACCACGCAGGTTGCTTGCTCGCGATCGCCGCGCCGAACGCCACCGCGGCCCACATCAAGCGTCGCCGTTGCAACAACAGTGCCGCGAGCGCAATGAGGCCCAGGAAAAACACGTCATTAAATCCCGCGATGAAGAACTGCACGAAGTAAGGGTTGAACAGCACGATGATCAACGTGAGAATCTTGTGCTCTTTTTCGCGCGCCAGTGCGACCATCGACAGCACCATGACCACGAAAAAGACGGCGTACATCATGCGGATATCGAACCAGCCGACCGTCGCATCGGCCGCCCACGCGAACGGTACACCCAACAAGAGCGGGAGCGGCAAGTACACATAGTGGTCCCATGCCGGGTTCGGACGAGTCGCCTCGGAGAATGTGTCGGGAAACGCACCAAACGCGCCTTTCGAGTAGTCGACGGCGTACGGATTGTGTCCTGAACGAAGCGCCGTGATTGCATCTTCGGTCTGCACCGCACCATCGTGGATGTAGAGGTACGGCTGACTGTTGTGCCGCGCAAAGAATTGTAGTCCGAGGTACGACCCGATCAAAAACACGCCGAGGAATCCAATGATGAGGAAACGCATGTACGCGGAATTCTTCCAGCGTCGCGCCGTGCTCGCCGCCGCGTACAACCCTAACAACACTATCGGAATTATGTTGAATACAAGATAACGCTCGTTGAGCGAGAACAAGTATACTGACGCCCGGACATAGAACATCGGCAAGAACTTCAGGACGAGCATCCAGAGCACGATGACATCGATTCCTATCATATGATGATCGTATGCGACGGCTTACTGCACCGTGTACACATTGGCATCGGGACCGGTGAACGCGAGCGCGAAACGTTGGTCCGACTGGATCAAGCTTTCCATCACGATATGGTCATGCGCCACGATGACGAAATCGGCGTTGAACGACCCTCGCACGGTCGCATAGATGTCGCCGGTCGCCTTACCGAGCGTGATGTTCACCCATTGGTAGTAGCGGTCCTTGTCCTGAAGGTAGAGGAACGTCGGGTCGAGACCGGCGATGTACCGGCTCGAGCTGTTGTAGTAGAACAACACCGGGAACTCGTCCCAATCACTGTGGAACACGATGGACCCCGGCGCGCCATGGTCCTTGATCCACCGGCTCTCCTGTTGGAACATACCGATCGGGAACCCGTTGGCGAGGTCCTTCTTCTCGCTCACATAATCACGTACAACAATCGTCGGCAAGAGTATGAGACAGTATGTTGCGACTGCAACGATGCCGATCCGTGCCCAGAAGTTACCGAGGAAATCAGTCTTAAAGGAACGCCACGCATCCTTCCAATTGAACTCACCGACCGAATCCTTGAGCGACATCGCGACGAATAGCATACTGAATGGCACGTAGTACTCGACGTAGCGCCGCGACTTGAGCGTCAGTACTAAAAAGAACAGCCAGAGGAAAAACAATGTGATCGAGCGGGTCGACTGCCGTTTGAGGAACAAGAAGAACAACACCAGCGCGATCACGAGCGGGATGGACACCAACACGGTGTTGGCGACCAAGTCGATAAAGTGGTACGGGTACCACTCCCCACCCACGCCGATGACGTGTTGGTAGTTCATGATACCAATCCGTACGAGCTGGTCGAAGTAGAAGCGGATGTTCGACGGGAAGAATGGATTAGCGATGAGCCCGACCGTGGTTCCGACGATGACGGCCACCGCAATACGCAAATTTAGCCGCCTAATCCGCTGGTGTCTGAACGGACGGCCGAGCAACGAACGGATTTTATGGAGTAGTGTATTCGAGTCCTGGCGCTTCATGATCCGTCGGTGAAGGGCGCTCACGACCGCGAATAAAATCACGCTCAGTACGAGCAGCGGGAACCCGCCGTAGAACCATACGTACGCGAACGACAGGAAACCGAGCAACCAATACCTGTACGAGAAGGCCGCGGCAATACCGAGGATCAATAGCGTAAGAGAGAGACTCGAGGCCTTTGCGAGGTTCATCCTGAACGTGAACGGGTTCACCATGAGGAGGAGCATCGTCGCCGCGAACGCCCATTGCACGTTCCAGCGTCGTAGGAACCAATAGAACGTGAGCGCCATGAGCGCCCCGAACGCGATCGTCGCGAGCTTCAACCCGATGAGCGGGTCAGCGATGGCGGTGAACGGTACGAGCAGCAAGTGGTACAAAAAGTGCTGGTCAGCGTACGAGTGCGCGAGTGTTGTGTACGGCAACGCGGTGAACGACGTGCTGAAATGACCGTCACGCATCTGCACCGCCATGCCGGCGTGGTAGTAGGAATCTGGATCGGCGAACACCGCGACATGCTGGAAGTTCGCGAAAAGGACGAACGCGATGACGAACACCGTGAGGTAGCCGAGCCATCCCTGGTGGAGGCGGTACTGCCGCGCGAGCGATGCCCGAAAAGATGTCGATTTACTCATATCGGAAGTATACCGCCCAATCCCTTTTGCGCCAAGAAACACCGCGCTCCCATCCAAACATGGATGACGGGAGCGCGGCGCTTCCAGCGATAGAATTACTTCGCGAGGCGTTTCTTAAATTCGTTGACGGTCTGTATCTCAAGCGGATCAACACCATGAAGTACTGAAAGGTAGAAGCTTGTAAAGCCTGCGAGCACGAGCATATCAAATGCCTGCGTCAGTCGATCATCGCCTCGGACGCGATAGAGTACCACTTTTAGACCTTTTTTCTTCACGATCTCCGCAGTGATACGCTGTCGCGTCGTGATACGTTCATCGTAGAGCGGCGAAGCGACGAACATGAACGTACCTTGCGTCACAATCCTCGGGAACCGCAGCCCTTCGAGAAGGTGATGGTTCAGCTCCGGGAGCACGAACGGCACCGCAAACACTTTCGCGGTCTCATTGAGCTGGTTCGCAAAGGCGTGGATGCTGCCGACAAGGTGTTCCGTGCCGACGAGTACCGGAACCCTACCGACGAACGCCGCGGCGAGCGATTTTGCCTCGTTTTGTACGGTCGGCATGTTGGTGTCGAACGCCGCTGCACGGCGGCCTACGTGACGCACGATGCCATCGACGTCCTTCTTCGTGAGCTTGATGAGCCCGATCGACGACAGTAGTCCGATCTGTCCCATGACATTGTACCCGAGACCCATACGCGGTTGTCCGGCCGGGTTTGCCGCACCGTCAATTTGGTACCATGGATACTTATTGCGGGTCAGAAAAGCCCCAAGCTTCGCACCGCGCGTCAAGCCAGTGACGAGAGCACCACGCTTCTTCGCTTCTGCGGCGGCCGACAACACTTCCTCGGTCGTTCCAGAGTAGCTTGAGAGAATGACGAGCGTCCTTCGATCGACCTGCGCGGGTATATGGTAACCATTGATGATCGTGAACGGTGTCCGTAACAACCCGGAGAACACACTACGGATCACGTCACTGCCAAGCGTCGAACCTCCCATGCCGCATACGACCACATTGTCCACAGTACGGTACCGCGACGGGAACTTCACCGAACGACCGCCTCGGAATCCCAACGCACACTGCTCCGAGAAACGCCGCAACGACGAAAGCACGAGCTGACGTGGTTGTGGTCGGAACAAGGAGGTGTGGTCGAGTTGGCGGTTCGATGTCATGTTGGATGTGTACAACGATGGTACTCTAGCAGACCGTTTCAATAATGCAAGAACCTTTAAATATCGCGTGCCGTCATCGTTGACTGAACGCATAAAAAATGATAAAATCATAACGTTCAGTTTCGATATTTTTCGTAACAGTCCGACCACCACTCCGGACTATGGGGTTCGAATGTCTGGACACTCGAAATGGTCCCAAATAAAACGCCAGAAAGGCATCGCCGATGTAAAAAAAGGCGCGGCGTTTACGCGACTCGCGAACACGATCACCATCGCGGCACGTGAGGGTGGCAAGGACCCCTCGATGAACTTCCGCCTGCGGCTCGCGATCGAGAAAGCACGCGAAGACAACATGCCGAAGGACAATGTCGAGCGCGCGATCAAGCGCGGTGTCGGCGAGCTCGCTGACCGCACGATCGAGACCGTGACGTACGAAGTGTACGGGCCCGGCGGCGTTGCGGTCGTCATCGAGACGCTGACCGACAGTCGCAACCGAACCGTCGGCGAACTTCGCCTGGTGTTCAATAAACACGGCGGCACGCTCGCCAGTGTAAACAGCGTATTATGGATGTTCGAGCGGCGCGGTTTCCTCGAGGTCACCGCGGGTACGGACAAGGATGCAATCGAGCTTGCCGCAATCGATGCCGGTGCGATTGACGTGACCGATGACGCCGGCACGATCGCAATTTATACGGAACCCTCGGCACTCCAGAAGGTCCGTGACGCGGTCGCGGCGACGGGGGCCACTATCATTAGCGCCGAGTTGTCACTCGTGCCAACCACGACCATCACACCCTCACCCGAGGACCGTGAAAAAATCCAAAACCTGCTCCTCGCACTGGAAGACCTACAAGATGTTACGAACGTCTCGTCCAATGCCGAGTTCTAACCTCACCATCCTCGGCGTCGATCCTGGCATCGGCCGAGTTGGTTACGGCGTCGTACGTTCGCGCGGATCCGAGCTCACGCTCATTGCCTGCGGCGTTATCGAAACCTCGAAAAACCTCAAGGTTGGCCAACGGCTTGCCCAGATCCGAGACGAGATAGCGAAACTCATTGCCGTACACCATCCGGACCGCATGGCCATCGAAAAACTTTACTTCTCGAAAAACGTCTCAACCGCGATGGTGGTTGGCGAGGCTCGTGGCACCATCCAATTAGCCGCTGCTGATGCGAGTATCCCTGTCATGGAGTACGCGCCATCGCTCGTCAAGCTGGCGGTGACCGGCTATGGTCACGCAGACAAACGACAGATCCAACGTATGGTGCAGGTATTATTCGGCCTCAAGAAAGCTCCGCGCTCCGATGACGCCGCTGACGCGGTCGCGGTCGCGGTGTGCGGATCGCACGCACTACAACTATGAACAACCGCACCGAAACGATCGCGGCGCTACTAACGACTTCACGTGAGGTCATCCAAGACGCTGTGCTCGACAATGGCGCGATCGTCGCCGCTAACACGGACAAACCCTACTACCCTCGCGAAGCAGCTGACTACCGCTACGTCTGGCCGCGTGATGCGTGCTTCATCGCGCTCGCTGCCGAGCGACTTGGTATTCCCGCTGCCGACAAGTTCTTCCACTGGCTCGAAACGAAGCCGGAAGATTTCCAAAAGGATAAGCTGTTGTTCTCGAACTACTCGACGAACGGTCGCATCGGGAGCATGGGACGCATGTTCCAGCCCGACCAGATGGGCACCGTGCTCTGGACGATCCATTTGTTCTGCACGGGTGACGCCGCAAAAGCCGAACCATATAAGAAACTGATCGAACTAACCTGTGAAGGATTAGTCGGCTCATGGAACAAGGCGTTCTTCCTTCCGAACACGGTCGACCTCTGGGAGGATGGCTTCCGTCAGACCTCCTCGCGAGTCGAGAACAACTTCACCTACTCGATCGCTGCGTGCAGCGAGGGTCTCCGGCTCGCGCATGAGCTTTTCCCGCACAAACCCTGGAAACAGGCATCGGACCAAATGCGGAAAAAAGTACTCGAAGCGTACGACAAATCACGGGGGTTCTTCCTCCGTAACCATGGGAAAATAGACGACCCGAACGTGGACGCCTCACTTCTCGGCCTCGTGTGGCCATTCAGTCTTGTCGAAGCGACCGATGACCGGATGCAATCGACCATCGAAACCATAGAACGCGTCCTCGCGGACAACGGCGGCATCCATCGGTTCCAGTTCGACTACTTCGACTCGGAAGGCACCGCCTGGGAAGGCGGTGGCGCCTGGCCGATCCTCAACTGCTGGATGGCAATTGTACTCGATAAGGCCGGCAACCATGAACATGCTCAGGAATTCTTCAACTGGGTGGTCAACCATTCAAATAAGTTTATCCCAGAACAAGTGTTCCAAGATTTCCGCATCGGCATCTCCCCGCTCGTCTGGAGCCACGCGATGTTCGTGCTCGCCGCGAGCGAACTCAACCTAATACCAACACCATGAAAGCACTTCGTATCTTCACTGTGTTCAGCGAGGTCGCGCCATACTCGAAGAGCGGCGGCCTTGGTGACGTCGGTGCCGCGCTACCGAAACACGTGGCGCGCCATGGCCACAAAGTCTCGATCATCACGCCGTTCTATGGGTTTATGAAACAGCAGCAGATCCCGATGGAGGATGCAGGTGAGGACACCGTGACGTTCGACAATCAATCGTACGTCATCAAATTCAAACGCTCGAAGCTCCGCGACAACTGCGACATCTACTTTGCGATGAACGAAGACCTCTTCGGCCGCTACCAGATGCATATGTACGGCCACGACAACGACGCGCTCCGGTTCTTCGTGTTCAACCTCGCCGCGCTGAAGCTCATCGAGCGGCTCGGCGAGCATCCTGACATCGTCCACTGCCACGAGTGGCAGACCGGGTTCATCCCGAACCTCATGCGCTGCGACGAACACTACCGCGACATTTTCAAAAACACGGCGACCGTATTCACCATCCACAACCTGACCTATCAGATGCAGGGCAACTGGTGGGAGGTACCGAAGGACAAAATGGACGATGGCAAACTTCAGTTGCCTACCACGGCGGCGCAGGTCCGATGGATGAACATGACACGCCGCGGCATCACCTACGCCGACGTCATCAACACGGTGAGCGTCCGTCACGCGCAGGAGATCCTGACGCCGGAGTACGGCCAAGGACTCGACAAAACGCTGATGAAGCGTGAGAAGAACGTGTATGGCATCGTGAACGGCATCGACTACGCCGTCTTCAACCCGCAATTCGATAAACTCATTTGGCACCGCTACGACTGGAACTCGCTGGACAAGAAGCACAGGAACAAAAAAGAGTTGCAAAAACTTGTCGGCCTCGATCAAGATACGGAAACGCCGCTGATCGGCATGGTCCACCGCCTCACCGAACAGAAGGGTTTGAGCCTCATCACGCAGATCCTACCGGTGCTCATGCGCATGAAGCTCCAGATGGTGATCCTTGGCACCGGCGACCGCGGGTACATCCAAACCTTCAAGAAGGCGGCAAAGCAGTTTCCGAACAAGATCGGCATGTTCTCGCCGCGCATCGGTAGCGACGACAACAACGAGCTTGCCTCGCGCATCTACGCGGGATCGGACATGTTCCTGATGCCAAGCCGGTTCGAACCCTGTGGCGTGTCGCAGCTCATTAGCCTCCGTTACGGCTCGATCCCGATCGTGCATGAGACCGGCGGCCTCTGCGACACCATCACCGATTTCAATCCCCGCTCGGAGATAGGCACGGGGTTCGTGTTCTCGCGCTACTCGTCCGAGGACCTGCTCGTCGCCATCGTCCGCGCGCTCGAGACGTTCAACTATCCGAAAGTGTGGGAGCACCTCACGTGGCAGGCGATGCAGGAATCGTACTCCTGGGATATCCCGGCCGAGAAATACATCGAGCTCTACAAGCGCGCGCAGCGCGCACATAACAGCCGCGGAGAGGGATAACCACATGCGCTGGGCAAACTTTTTCCACATCTATCAGCCGCCGCGTTGGCCGCTGACGGTCGTTTCCAAGGTCGCACGCGAAAGCTACCGTCCGCTAGTTAAGTTCCTTCTACTGCACCCGCAGATCAAGATCACGCTCAACATCAGCGGATCACTGACCGAGCAACTTGCCGCACGACGTACGTTTTCAGATATTGTCACCGGCATTCGCACGCTCCTCGAGCGCGGACAGATCGAACTCACGGACTCAGCGATGTACCACGCGATCTTGCCGCTCCTCCCCGACCACGAAATTAAGCGTCAGATCTCACTCAATCACGCCACCAATCGAAAGATATTCGGCCCAGCATACAAACCGCAAGGATTCTTCCCGCCGGAAATGGCGTACAGCCCGAAACTCGGGAAACTTCTTGGCTCGCTCGGATACCGTTGGGTATTGCTCGATGGCATTAGTCATCCAAACATCGTTGACTACCGCACGCGCTACGATATCAATAACACAAAGATTTCGGCGATATTCCGCAACCGCTACGTCAGCGATTACCTTGCGTTCGAAATAAAACGAAGTGGCACGAAACAATTCCTCGACACGGTCCAGCGTTGGAACCACCAGAAAGAGCTGCTCGTGACGGCGATGGATGGCGAGAACCTGGGCCACCACCGCCACATCACGAAAAAGATCTGGCAGACACTGGCGCGCCAGCCGCACGTCGAGACGGTCACGTTGAGCGAGCTGCTCTCAAGTCTTCGCTCAACGGCACACATCACGCCGCGATCCGCGAGCTGGTCAAGCTCGATGCCGGCGCTCCGACGCGGCGTGCCGTTCGAGCTCTGGAAAAACCCCAACAACCCTCTCCATATGCTCCAGTGGGAGCTCTTTACCCTCGTACACACGCTCGTCCACACCCAGGAAAAGGCAACCTCGGTGCCGATCTCGCTCCGTAACGAGTTTGACCAGGCCGTATCGAGCGATTGGTACTGGTGGGCATCGCGCGAACCGTGGTGGGATGTTGACATCGTCGTCGCCGCCGCCCAACGCCTCCGTATTATCGGTGAGGAGTGCGGCCCGAACGTACACGAGAACGATCGGCTGCGTGAACTCGCCGAGGAAATCAATTCGACCGCGCATCGATGGCACAGGACGGGTGCCGCCCAACGCCACGCCACGCGCTTCCTTAAGGGCGCGGAGACACCTCGCTACCTTGGCGGAAAGAGTGTAAACTATACGTAATATCCATAGCCACCACACGCGTATGCAATGGGCAAACTTCCTCCACTTCTACCAACCGCCGACACAAAAGCCCTACTGGGTAAAACGTATCACCGACGAAGCATACCGACCAATCCTCCGTGGCATGCTCGAACACCCGAACGCGCGCACGACGATGAACATCAGCTCGATCCTCGTCGAGCTTTGGGAACAGAACGACGCATCCGACGTGATCGATCTTGTCCGCCAACTGCTTAAAAAAGGTCAGATCGAACTTACCGGTTCAGCGAAGTACCATCCCCTGCTCCCAAAACTGCCCGATGACGAGATCATTCGCCAGATCGACCTGAACACCGAGACGCATAAGAAGTACTTTGGCGACCTATACAAACCGCGCGGATTCTTCCCGCCAGAAATGGGCATCTCCGAACACGTCGCACGCCTCGCGGCCGAGCACGGGTTCG
>CAINXF010000182.1 GCA_903854795.1 Candidatus Kerfeldbacteria bacterium | reverse complement strand
GACGTCGTGATCCCGACGACCTGGAACGCGACCTTGTTGATCCGGATGGTCTGACCGACGCCGGTCGTGGTGTCACCGAACAGGTCGCTGGCGACCTGGGATCCGATGACCGCCGACCGTGAGGCGTTTTCGATGTCACGATCGGTCAGGAATACTCCGGCAGCCATATTCACCGAATGCACCGACGCATACACCGATCGCGCGCCGATGATGGTGGTGTTCGTATTGTTCTTCCCGGCCGTCACTTGATAGCGACTGCTGTACTCGGGTGATACGGCCTTGACCGACGAAATCGACGCCGCGACGATAGCGTCCGCATCCTCGGTCGTCAACGTCGTTGCACTACCGAAGCCGCCACGGACGCCGACAGCGCTCCTCGTCGATCCCGGTGAGATGGTCAGAAGATTCGAGCCAAGCGACTCGATCTGCGTGGCGACCGATTTCTGACTTGCTTCGCCGAGCGAGAGCAATGCAATCACCGCGCCGATACCAATGACGATGCCGAGCGCCGCCAACGCGGTCCGCGTCTTGTTCCGGCCGAGCGCATCGATCGCGGTGTTTATGAGTTCTCGAAAGTCCAACATACGTTAGTTCCGATCATCGCTAACGATCTTTCCATCACGCAGCGTCAGGACACGATGTGCGTACTTTGCGACGGCCGGTTCGTGCGTGATCATGACGACGGTGTGACCCTGCGTATTCAGATCGCTGAATATGTTCATTATCTCGTCGCTCTGATTCGTCGCGAGGTTCCCGGTCGGCTCGTCAGCGAGGATGATCGCCGGATCGAGCGCGAGCGCTCGCGCGATGGCGACGCGCTGCTGCTGTCCGCCTGAGAGCTGGCTTGCTGTATGCTCCATGCGGTCGCCGAGCCCGACGCGTTCCAATAATTTCCTCGCGTTCTCTGCCCTCTGGCGCCGATCGATGCCTGCGTACGCCATTGGTAACATGACGTTCTTGAGCGCGGTCGTTCTCGAGAGAAGGTTGTATGCCTGGAAGATGAAGCCAATCTGCCTATTCCTGATGACGGCAAGCTCGTCGTCGTTCATGGTCCCGACCTCGTGTCCGTTCAGTTTGTACATTCCGGACGACGGCGTATCGAGCGCACCGAGGATGTGCATCAACGTCGATTTTCCACTTCCCGACGGTCCCATGATCGCGATGAACTCGCCTTTCTCGACGGAGAACGTAACGGCGTCGAGCGCCACCGTGCGGACATCACCCAGGTCATAGACCTTGGACAGTTTGTTCGTCTGGATCATCATACGGGTCTTAGTTCGGCGGACCGCCGCCTGAGAACGTCGCAGCGCCGCCGGATGCACGGATGGTACCGGACGACCCGCCCCGCAAGGTGGATCCACTGAAGAGCGACGTACCGCTCGATGAGCTCGATGAGTTCGTCGACGAGGGTGTGATCGTCGCGGTCACGACCGTCTGACCCTCGGTGAGACCGCTCGTGATCACGGTCTCTGAGTCGGACGCATCACCGATCTCGACGTTCACAGAACTCGGTGTACCATTCTGCATGACCTGGACCGTACTGGTGCCGCTGACACCTGTCTTGACCGCCGCGTTCGGCACCAACAGTACGCTATCCTCGGTCTTCGTGATGACCTGAGCCGTGACAGACATGTTCGGTAGGATCTGATCGTTCGTCGCATCGAGTTGGATGGTCATCGGATACGTCGTGACGCCCGATGAGACGCTTCCGGTACGATCGATACCAACCACGGTTCCCGTAAAGGTCTTATCAGCGATCGAGTCAAAGGTGAGCGTCGCCTTCTGTCCGGGAAGGACTTTCGGCGCATCCGCTTCGGCGAGCGAGAACGATGCGGTCGGAAGCGTTCCGGTCACGATACTGGCGATCTTCGTCAGCGACGAGCTCCCAGCGGCGGATCCGGACGATGACGATGCAACGATCGTCATGCCCTGCACATAGGTCAGATCGGCGATGGTGCCGGCGACCGAGGCCACGATCGTCCCCGAAGCCTGGGCGTATGCTTGTTGCGCGGTCGTAAGACTGGCCTGTGCGAGCGTGACCGACTGG
>CAINXF010000181.1 GCA_903854795.1 Candidatus Kerfeldbacteria bacterium | reverse complement strand
GCCGGCGCCCTGGCGGCGGCAGTACGAGAGCGGCGCCTTCAGCACCCAATCGGGATCGACGAGGCCGCAGAACGGGCTCGCGGTGTACTGCTCGACACAAGAACTATTCGAGGACGAGGACGATGCGGTCAGGTCGGTGACACTTACGGCATCAAGGGCTGGTCCCCAGTAGGGAGGCGTTGGAGTAGTAGTGAGGCTCAAAAACTGAATGGTCGTGCTCGCTCCCGTGGCATTAAAGGAAAAACTGTGCTGCACCCAGCCCATGCTTGCCGCGCTGACGCCGGCGGTATTAAAACTGAAGTCGGCCTGTTTTCCAGCCGCAAGCACGCGCATCTGCCTGATTGCCGGCCCCGCGCCAGGATTTGAGGCCATGCTAAAGACCACATTATAGGAATGCCCCGGCAAGGTCGAGAAGGTCTGCGATAACTCGCCAGGGTTTGAGCCATTGAGATCGATAGAGCGATTTCCATCCGCATCCTGCCAAGAGTCAACGTAGTTGACGTCTCCCTGTGAGATGGTCCATCCCGTGATAGCCGATGAACCCGGAGCTAAGTCGGCACCCGATACAGTACCTGACTCGAAGCTCCCATTTAGTATGAGGTTGGGTGCGACGGCACCGGTACAATCGCTATCAGTGGTACATATTGTGGTGGTATTTCCCCCACCCGTACAGTACTTCGTCACCACTGGGTTATCATCATGTTCGGCGTCCTGTCCGCAGATATTGAACTTATCGACGAGCTCTCCGATGCCGAACGTCGACGAGCCAAAACCACGTTTATATTCAGCAGCAAGTTGCCACCCTACCGGCACGATGCGTGCCTGCACAAGGTAGAGGATACTTTGGTACGAATAGCCGCCGGTCGCCTCATTGTTACTCTGATCGAACCCGAACGTCTTCGAAGCGTCGATATATCCGCCATCGATCGCTTCCTTGACGGTCAGCTCCTGCTCGACGGCCTCACGGAACTTCTGGTCAACCAGTCCGTTCGCCTCGATCGTCTCGATCGTCGGAGTGGCGTTCAGCGACGGCTCACCGGTGATGATCTCGGTCTTGCCGAGCTGCACTGTGCTCACCTGCGCAGACTGGTTACCACTGAACAAAAGCCGCGCCTGAGGCGACGTACCGGTCGGGTTCTTGCACGCGTTCGGGTTCAGACTATTCGGGTCCCCACACTTGCTCTGGAACCATGCGGCCACGATCCGCTGGATGAGCGCGTTACCGATCGCCTTGCTAATTGTATCGGCGAGGCTCGTGCCAGTGACGATGTCGACGTCGTTCGTCGACTTCGAGAGGGCCTGGTGCGTATAGTTCTCGACCAACGACGCCGGCGCCGTGATGATGCCTGCGACGGTCCGCGACGGTCCGATATGGGTATTGTAGGCGGTTTGTTCAGCCGCGACGGCGCTTGATGCGCTATCGGCGGACTTATTGAGGATGGTCAGCGTCTGACCCATCGCGCTGTTCTTCGGGTCATACAGGTCCATCACCGACGCCGCGACCGCCTGGTTACCGATCTGCTCCTTGAGGATTGGGTCAGTCTTGATATTCGCGCGCGCAGTCCTACAGCCGGTCATACATGAGGTGTAGCCCTTCGTCGATACCGCGCGTTCGGTCGCGAGGAGGTCCTCGATCGTGTTGACGCAGACGCTCGCGTCGAGCTGTTGCGTCACCGACTCATCGAGACTGATCGACGGTTTCTTCTTAGGATCACCGGAGAGCGGGCAGGTGATGAGCTTCGACGCGCCTTTGTCCTTCGATAGATTGCTCTTCCTCTGGTTCACCTTGCTCAGGAGGTCCTGTATCTTCCCGATGCGTGTTTGCTGCGTATCGTAGGACTTCTGACATGAATCCTCGCACACCGTGCCAGGATTCACAATACCGCGCACCAGCAAGCCGATCTGCTTTTCCTGCTCGG
>CAINXF010000180.1 GCA_903854795.1 Candidatus Kerfeldbacteria bacterium | reverse complement strand
GGTGTCACCCGCATTGAGCAGTTTTTCTTGCTCCTCGAACCGAGCACGCTGATCGTCGGGATCGTTGAGTTCGGAGAACGCGTTGCAGAGTTCGGCGTTCGCCACGACGAGCTGAAATCGTTCGACATAGCGTGGGTCGCCGGTCTTTTTCTTTGCGAGCGGCGAAAGCTCGATCGGATGATCGATGATAAAGACCGGATCGATGATCTTCGGCCGGACGAACGTCTTGAACATCTCGTCAAGAATCTTACCGCGATGGTCGTCAGGAGCGACCTCGACCTTCATGGATTTCGCTTTCTTGTAGAGCGACACCTGATCAGGATAGTCGTTGATGTCGACCGAAGCGTGGGCAATCAAAGATTCACGGAACGTGATCCTCGGTAGATCCTTTTCGAACGAAATCGTGGAGTCGCCATACGTGCACGTCGCGTGCCCGAGGACGGTCTCCATGATGCTACGAAGCATCCGCTCGGTCAGCGCCATGAGATCGTCGTAGTCGAAATACGCCGCGTACAACTCGACCTGTGTGAACTCTGGGTTATGGGAAAAATCGATGCCTTCGTTCCTGAAGCAACGCGCGATCTCGAACACACGGCGAAATCCGCCAACGATAAGACGTTTCAAATAGAGTTCCGGCGCCACACGGAGATAAAGATCGACATCGAGTGCGTTGTGATGTGTCACGAACGGTCGCGCCGTGGCGCCGCCCGGGATCGCCTGCAGCACCGGTGTTTCGACCTCGAGGAACTTCTCTTGCTCGACGAGAAAGGTGCGGAGCGCGTTGATGATCTTACCACGCGTCTCGAAGATTGACCGCGCGTCGGGATTGGCGACGAGGTCGAGTTCACGGTGACGGTAGCGCGTTTCAACGTCGGCAAGACCGTGTCGTTTGTCAGGGAGCGGCCTGAGTGCTTTTGCGATGATGGATGCCTCGGTCGCTCTGACGGTCGGTTCGCCTCGTTTCGTCGTGAACGCGGTGCCAGTGACCTTCACGAAATCGCCGATATCGAGCGTGGCGACCATGGTTTCGTAGTAACTACCGAGTTCGTCAGCACCAAAGAAACATTGGATCTTTGCGGTGCCATCATCGACGTCGAGGAACACGGCCTTACCCTGGAGTCGCAGCGCGCGGACGCGGCCAGCGATCGAGACCTTCGTTTCTTTTTTTTCAAGTTCTGCAAACACGGTGCGTACGTCATCAATCAAGGAAACTGTGCCCACGTGCGACGGGAATGCGTCAACTCCCGCTGTCTTCAGGACGGCGAGTTTATCGCGACGTGCTTGTTCTTGGTCCGTTCGATCTCGCATGGCGGTAGTATACCTACGGACGCGGCCCGACGCAACGGGATCGGGTGAGGGTGTTATTTGATCGCGGTAACGCTGAACAGGCGCTTGCCGCGTGGTGCCTCAATCTCGACGGTGTCACCGACCTTTTTACCGATAAAGGCCTGGCCGAGCGGAGATTCGTTCGAGATCCTTCCGTTCGTCGGATCGGATTCATTCGAACCAACGATCAAATATGTCAGTTTGATCCCATCCGAAATCGCGGTCACCTCAGAACCGACGCGAATCTGTTCAGCGTTCTTGACGTCCTGGATAATCACGGCGTTCTTGACGACGGTTTCGAGTTCAGCAACACGGCCTTCGACGAACGATTGCTCGTTCTTCGCTTCCACATACTCAGCGTTCTCAGAGAGATCGCCGAGCTCCTTGGCCTCCTGGATGCGCTGTGCGATCTCGCGACGTTTCACCGTCTTGAGTTGGTGTAGTTCATCGCGGAGTTTCTGGAGTCCGTCGGCAGTGATAAATGTCTGTCGCTCTGTCATAGTAGCGCACGGTTAGTGGTCAATCGTTCACGTGACGCATAATAGAATACCGACATCCGAATGTCCTGTCAAGGCGCTGCAGGGTGTGGGTTGCTGAAGTACTCTTGGAGGGCCTTCTTTGCAATCGGCTGAGCCG
>CAINXF010000179.1 GCA_903854795.1 Candidatus Kerfeldbacteria bacterium | reverse complement strand
GTTCCGATTTTTTTATAGTCATAACCATTACCGGCGGCAATCACCGCAACGACGCCTTCGTCGACCGCCGCATTGACTGCATCGGCCATGACGTCGGGGCCAGGCACGTTCGGAACTCCCCCGAGACTCATGCTTAATACATCGGCATGATCGCTGAAATCTCCGTCATTGTTCGGATCAACCGCACGCTCGATACCACTAATAATCCAAGAATTCCAACCTATGCCCTGACTGTTTAATACTTTATAGACAAGTAGCTTTGCGTCCGGAGCAACTCCATTACTCACACCGATACCGGCGGCGATGCCGGCGACATGGGTACCATGTCCGTAATCATCCATTGGATCGCCATTTTCCAGCTGGGGACTCACGCAATCTCCAGTATTCATGTCATATTGATTGCAGGTCACGAAATTGTATCCGCTGACGACCTTGCTACACGTCGCGCTTTTATACGGCGATGGACAACTCCCGAGATCCGGGTGCGTATAATCGACGCCTGTATCAATGATTGCAATCGTAGTGCCTTTACCGGTCAACGTCGTACCAGCATCTGGTCCACCACCAGACTCATCGGTCCCTGCCGGCATCGTATCCGAAAGCAACGCACTAACGGTGTAATTAGGAACGACTGCCGATACGTACTGCGATTGCTTGATTTTTTCGGCCTGCGCCTTCGTCACGTTCAGAGCAAAACCGTTCACCACGTTAGAGTAGGTAGCTAGGTATTGGCTTGGCGGAATCTCACTCTTTAAAATGGCATTGAAATCTTGCTGCGCCAGGACCTGCGTTCTGTTGAGCTGACTACGATAATCCTTAAGGATGTTTTTTTCGGTAGCTACCGGCGTTGACTGCAAGGATAATTCCTTTTCCCTTACCACGGCCGGCTTGTCTTTAAGTACCACGAGATAGCCGAGATTTTTTTGTGGAGACTGCGGGTTGCTTGCGGCCGTCGGTGTTACTGCGCCATCTATCGGCTTGACAGTGGATACAAAAATCGATTTATGTATCTTCTCGACCGCCTTGGTCGCCGATTTTTGTATGCTTGCGCGGGTCGCGATCAACAAAGCGGCGATCCCGAGTACGGATAGCGCTACTACCGGAATTACAAAGACTCGCATTCTTTGTTTTGTTTCTGTTGAAGTTGGCGGTACTATTTGCATGGTGTTATTCTCCTGAATTCATTGTATCACTCAACGGGCATTAACCAAACAACGCCAATGTGGGTGAAATTTTGCTATTTGTCCTTGCCTTATCGTCTACCGTATCTGCACAACCCTGCACTCGATGGTCTTCGTCGTCGATCGGAACGTGACGACGTCCCCCACTCGATGCCCGATGAGCGCAGCACCGATCGGCGAGTTGTGGGAGATGACGCCTTGACCAGGATTTGTTTCGGCGGAGCCGAGGATCTGGTACGTCATTTGTTTTCCGGCCATTTCAATGGTGACATGATGGCCTAGCTGTACCGTTGAAACGTCTTCCGACGGCGCGATGATCTCGACATGCGCGATCTGGTCTTCGAGTTCGAGAATTCGCTGGTTTATTCCACGTAATCGCCCTTTTGCCGCCTGGTACCCTGCATTCTCGGAGAAGTCACCTGTCTCGCTGAGGTGTTTTACTTCTTGTGCCACACGCGGACGACTTGCCATCAATCGTCGCAACTTTTCCTGAAGCTCAACAAGTTTCGCCGGAGTGAGGCGAGGATCTGACTTCACGTGCGTGTAGCGATCGGGTTTACGTATGGGAACTTGCATGTACTTCGATTATAGACGTCGTGTGGCTATTCTTTTTATAGATGGCGTGAGACACGTGGATCGAGGTTTTCTTCCAGCGCTCGCATAAAAGTGCGATTTTCATTTTTTCAGATGACCAAAATCAAGGGCAATGCATGGCTCTCCGCCTATCGCCCATGCGTCGTGTCCCGATTTCGTCTCAAACGCATCGCCTGGACCAATGATCATCTCTTTGCCATCAGATCCTTTTATCATCATCCTTCCAGAGACAATATAACCAATGTGAGCTTCGGAACTTTTTCCCGTTTGTTTACCTACGTGCTCGGACCATTTCCAGCCTGGTAAATATGTTCCTCGCCCGATAAAAACAGACTCTAATAGTACGGCCATCCGCGTACTTCCATCGAGAAAGGTCCACGTTTTCTCTCCGTTATGTAGATTCTTTGATACGATTTCTGACATGTTTTTCTGGTATTTCAGGTAGGTGGGTCGCCCGAAACATGGTTTTGTTGGCGGAGAGGTCGACTACGCTAACGCTTCGTCGACTAAAGTTCGACTTTTTCAATAACTTACCTGCCCAGAGCGGAGAGGGGGAGATTCGAACTCCCGAGACCCTTGCGGGCCTACTTGCTTTCCAAGCAAGCGCACTAGACCGCTATGCGACCTCTCCGCTCTGGGCAGCTATGAACAATACAACGGATCCGTGTCGAAAATACGAGCGACTTCGAGCTTACCGATTTTTCATGCAACACGCAAGACGGCCACCGATCTACCGGAACAGGAGATGTTCGATGTTGATCGTACCAGAAAGATGTTTGGGGAATCGGATCTGCAGCTCGGCAAGCTCGCCACCGACGAACCAGTTCGGGTACGCGCAAAGTGACAGCAATGTCGTTCCTTTCGCCGCGAACTGGACACTTTGGAAGTCACTATAGCTAGTGCTACCGACCGATCGCCAGGCGATTGTAAGGTTCGTCTTCTTGGTACCGGCGAGCGCGAACTCGAGCGTATGCAACATGCTCGGGAGCGTCGTCTTCGTGACGACGAGCGTCAGCGTCGGATGGTCGCCGAAATCCGAAAGTTCGATCCCTTGGTCAACCTGCCGGACCATCAGATCGTCCGCTTTCCATCCGTCCTTCACGAACGTCTCGGTCGAGTCGAAACCGATCGGTGGGGCTGTCCCGGCCGGGACGAGCCACGACACAAACGCGGCGTCCTTATCGTCAAATCCTTTGCCGTTCCACTGTAGAAGATGCACGGCGGTCGTGGGCGGCGTACAAAGCGAGTACTTCTGGTCGACCTCGTAACGACCGACCGGGACGACCGTCACGTCTTCGTTGTGGAACCGCAGATCGAACATCTCGCGGAAACTGAACAGGTCATGGAACGCATAGGCGCCATCGACCGCACCCGGCACGGCGTGGATGTACAGCACGGTCGGGGTCGTCGCGTGCGCGATCGATGCGTGGTTGTTCGCGATGTCATCGATCGCGGAGGTCATGACCTGCGTCGCCTTGACCCACGGCGGCAGATTGATCGCGAGCCCACCGACGTAGACCAAAAAGGTCAGCACAAGCAGCGTTCGCCCTACTAACCTAACAACCTTTTTCACCTCACTCCCCTGCCACAACAGCGTCGCGAGCAATAATGCAACGCCGACCGATGGTGCATACAAAAATCGCGTGTGCTGGAGGTCTTCGTTCACGTGCGGCAAGAGCGGCAACACCGGCAAACTGAACAACACGATGAAACCCGCCGAGAGGCCGATGAGCTTCCAGAATCGCACGCTCTTCCAGCGCGCGTAGTTCAGGACGAACAGCAATACGACCACTGCGCCGGTCGCGTACACGCGCCATCGGAGCCAGAAGTCGGCGAACGGCTGGCTGATACGGCCGAGCGTCTCGTGGTTGAAGAGGAATAGGAACGACCCCAACGACATCTTCAACGGCGCAAGCTTAAGCGAATCGATGAAGCTTTGCGTCGTGCCGGGGTTGCTGCCCGACAAATTACCGAGCACCGAGATGCGCAGTGCGAGATACAGCACCGCGACGAAGACGAGCGTACCGTAGGCCCGCGCGAGCGGCTTCCATGCGTGCGATTTCTTCCACTGGAACAGCACGTCGATCCACAGCGCAACGACCGGTGTCATCAGCGCGAACTCCTTCGAGCACAACGCGAGGAAGAACGTCACTGCACACAGCGCGAGCGTGCCGGTCCCGCCTTCGTCACGATAGCGGACGAACAACAATAACGTGACGAGCGACCCGAGCAGTGCGAGCTGGTCGGTCACGCTCGAGAGCCATACGATCGCCTCGACATGGAACGGTAGCGTGAGGAACAGTGCCGTCGCGACCAAGGCGAACGCCCTTCCGCCGAACCGCTTCGCGATGAGGTATAAACACCATGCCGCACAGAAAAACAGTGCGAGTGACACGACGTGGAACGCCCACGCGGCCGTATGGAACACCGAGTATTCCGCGAACCAGAACAGGTTCACGAACGGCCGCCACACGAACGACGCGCCCAGCGGTTGCACGACGTAGTCATAGATCCCGTGGAGCCCATGCGCATGCTGCGCCGCGAAAAGGAACTGGAGGTCGTCACCCAAGAATCCTACGCGTACGACATAGGCTGACAGGGCCACGGCCGCCACAGCAAGAAGAACGAACCATATGGTCCGTTTTCTTGGTTTCTGATTACTTTGGGTCGGTTCCACGTTGCACGCGAACGGTTACTTTTCCTTTTCCGCCTCGAGGATCGCGAGTGTCGTCTTCACGACGGTGTCCGGCTGGAGCGAGATCGAATCGATACCCTCGCGGACGAGAAACTTCGCGAATTCAGGGAAGTCGGATGGTGCCTGACCGCAGATACCGATGTGCCGATGTGCCGCCTTTGCACCCTTGATCGCCTGCTTCAGGAGCACCTTCATCGCCGGGTCCTTCTCGTTGGCGACATGGCTGACGATACCGGAGTCGCGGTCGAGCGCGAGCGTGAACTGCGTGAGGTCGTTCGAGCCGATCGAGAACCCGTCGAATATCTTCGCGAACTCGTCGACGAGGATGACGTTCGACGGCACCTCGCACATGACGTACACGTCGAGACCGTCCTTATGCTGTTTGAGTCCATATTTCGCCATGAGCGCTATGACCTTCTTGCCCTCCTCGACCGTGCGGCAGATCGGGACCATGACCTTGATGTTCGTCAGGCCGAACTTCTCACGTGCGCGCCGAAGTGCCTTGCATTCGATCGCGAAGGCCGGTTCGAACTTCGGGTCGTAGTACCGGCACGCACCGCGCCAACCGAGCATCGGATTCTCTTCCTTCGGCTCGAACTCGGCGCCGCCGATCAATCCTGCATATTCGTTCGTCTTGAAGTCGGACAACCTGACGATCACGTCCTTCGGATAGAACGCCGCGGCGATCATACCGATGCCCTGCGAGAGCTTGTCGACGAAGTATTCCTTCTTGTCCTTGTAACCGATGGTCAGCTCGTCGATCTTCTTAATAGCCGCTTTGTCCTTCAGTTTCGGATAGTTCAGTAACGCCATCGGATGAATCCTTATCCACGACGCACTGATGAACTCCTCACGGCAGAGGCCGACGCCGTCGTTCGGGATGAACGACTCGGCGAACGCCTGGTCGGGCGAGCCGGCGATCATCATGACCTTCGTCCTCGGTTTGCCGAGCGACTTCAGGTCGACCGTCTTCACCTCGAACGGCAGGATACCGGCGTAGATATGACCATCGGCGCCTTCCGCGGCCGAAACGGTGATCGGCATGCCGGTCTTCAGCACGCGCGTCGCGTTCTCGGTACCGACGACCGCCGGGATGCCGAGCTCACGGGACACGATGGCCGCGTGAGAGGTCCGACCGCCGCGGTTCGTCACGATGGCGGACGCGATCTTCATGATCGGCTCCCAGTCCGGGTCGGTGATGTCCGTC
>CAINXF010000178.1 GCA_903854795.1 Candidatus Kerfeldbacteria bacterium | reverse complement strand
GGAAAAGGACGCGGCGGGTAGGTGGATCGCCATCGGGTCACGGACGCTCATCCCAGCGAAGAACGGCGACGACATAATCCTAACCATCGACCGCGCGATCGAGCATGAGGCGTGTGCGAAACTCAACGAGGCCGTGCAGCAGCACGGCGCGGAGAGCGGTAGTGTTGTCGTGATGGACCCTGCGACCGGCGCGATACTCGCGATGTGCGGCGCACCCGATTTCGATCCGAACAACTACACGAAGGTCGACGATGCGAAGGTGTACACTAATCCCGCGATCTATTCGCAGTACGAGCCAGGGTCGGTGATGAAGGGTATCACGATGGCGGCGGCGTTGGACCGCGGGGCGATCACACCGAACACGACGTACACCGATGAAGGGTTCGTGAAGATCGGCGGGTTCACGATCAAGAACTCCGATGAACTTGCCCATGGTGTTCAGACGATGACGCAGGTGCTCGAGCAATCGCTCAACACCGGTGCTATCTTTGCGATGCGGCAGATCGGTCCAACGACCTTCGCGTCGTACCTCGACAAGTTTGGGTTTGGCACAAAGACTGGGATCGAGCTCGGGGGCGAGTCCGCCGGGGATATCAGTGCACTGTCGCTTGGCAAGGAGATCTATGCCGCGACCGCGTCGTATGGTCAGGGTATCACGGTCACGCCGTTGCAGCTTGCGTCGGCGTTCGGTGCCATCGCGAACCATGGCGTGCTCATGAAACCCTATGTCGTAAAAGAGGTGCGTCATGCCGATGGTACGGTGACGACGACGCAGTCGACGAAGGTCAGGACGGTCGTCAGCGCGCAGACTGCGACGACTGTGACCGCCATGCTCGTGAACGTCGTGCAGAACGGTCACGGTAAACGCGCGGGCGTCGCAGGATACTACATCGCCGGTAAGACCGGTACGGCGCAGATACCGAGGACCGACGGTCCTGGGTACCAGTCAGGGGTCACTATCGGAACCTTCGCGGGTTTCGGCCCGGTCGAGAGTCCGAAGTTCGTCATGGTCGTTCGGATCGACAAACCGCGTGACGTCCAGTTCGCGGAGTCGTCAGCGGCCCCGTTGTTCGGCGATCTCGCAAGTTTCATCTTGCATTATTTCGAGGTACCTCCGACGGTGACCACGGGGCAATAATGACAAGTTTCCCGCGAGGGAATACACTGTATCCATGAAACGATTTGTGTTGGTAGTGCTGACTTGGTTCGCGCGACGCGTCGTCGCGAAATACCGACCGCAGGTCGTCGGTATCACAGGATCGTACGGTAAAACGAGCACGAAGGAAGCCGTCGCGGCTGTGTTGTCGCAGGCATACGATGTTCGTGCGAGCGCGAAGAGTTTCAACAACGAGTTCGGCGTACCGTTCACGGTACTCGATGCGCCTGGCGGATTTTCGAGCGGTTCGACGCGTGTGTTGAAGGCATTCTGGCATGGAGTCCAGCTTCTCACGTCACATCAACCGTACCCGACGATCCTCGTACTCGAGATGGGTGCCGATAAACCAGGTGACATCAAGAACATCCTTGACCTCGTGCCGGTCACGGTGGGGGTCGTGACGAGCGTCGGGCCGACGCATCTCGAACGGTTCGGCTCAGTCGAGAACGTGTTCGCCGAGAAGTCGCTGGTGACGACGAAATTGAATGGTCACTGCTGGGCCATCTTGAACGGTGATGATGCTCGCGTGCAGACACTCGGTGAGGCGTCACCATGCAGGATCGTGAGCTACGGATTCCAAAGCGGGGTGGCAGTCCGCTGCATCGATGTCGCGGTGAGCAGGTCCGAAGCCGGCGAGTACGGCATGTTGCTCACGGTCGAGTTCGGGCGGGACACCTTCCCGGTGTTCTTGCCGGGCACGGTCGGAAGGCATACGGCGTATGCCGCGCTTGCCGCGGTCGCCGTTGGCGTCGCGTATTCGATGGACCTCGTCGAGATCTCCGATGGATTGAAGGCCTACCGCCCGCCGCCGGGTCGTATGCGCGTGCTCGAGGGTGTGAAACGTACGACGCTCCTCGACGATACCTACAACTCGTCGCCGGATGCGTGCATCGCGGCGGTGCAGGCATTACGCGAGTTTCCCGCGGAAGGCCTCCGCTACGCAATCCTTGGTGATATGGCCGATCTTGGTCGCGCAACCGAGCAAGGTCACCGCGCCATTGGCAAGGAGATCGCTGATGAGAAGATCGACGTGTTCGTCGGTGTCGGCGAGGCGATGAAAAAGGCAGCCGATGAAGCGAGGCTGCAGGGCATGTCGACGGACAAGATATTTTCGTTCGATGACCCGATGGCCGCGGCCCGCTTCGTGAAGGAACGGATGAAGCAAGGCGACGCGGTGTTATTGAAGGGTTCGCAGCGTTCTCGTATGGAAAAGGCAGCGAAGGAGCTCATGGCATCACCCGAACACGCGAAGGATCTGCTCGTGCGGCAGGATGCGTTGTGGTTGCGGACGCCGTGACAATTTGAAACTTGCTGAGTGACCTCAATAACCTACATCCACGGAAGGGGGTGACAGTAATGAGCGTCGAGGTTGAGGGTAGTCAAGAAGTAGCCGCGTCCGAACCGAAGTTCGAGACGACGTTTCGTATGGAGACCAGCGGAAGCAAGCATTTCGATCGGAAGCGGTTCGTCGACGCTCTGACGAAGGCGCTCGACCGTCAGATCGCCGGAGCAGCCATGCAGATGATGGGGAACTACGTGAAACCCGGCGAGTTCGACGAGAATATGGAGCGGTACGGCAACCGCAGATTCCATGTCGAGTGTTTCGGCAAGAACGGGAACGTCGATGAGCACCTACCGCGGCCGTACACGACGCATGACACGATCGCAAAGATCGCACGGGAGGTCTGGCACGACGCTGGGCTCAGCGAGGAATCCTATCTGCCCACTGAGTTGGAAGGACCGCTCGCTGATGAGTTGCTCGATGGGCACCAAGGTGCGATCGAGGTTCGTATTGTTCTGTCAGTGGCGTCAGAGTGACGTCGCATCGCATTCGCTGCATCGCGCAGCACAGGGCCGTCGGAACATGGAGCACTCCGATGGCTTTCCCTTTGAGGAAATGATATGTGCACGGTGCTATACTGACGGTATGCCCATATCACCATCACGCATGAACGCTGTAACGAAGCGCGTTTGGCTGCACCGCTGGTCGGGTTCGTATACGTTCGTATCATGCTCGCACTGGGGACCGGAGTACTATCATGCGCTCCGGCGCGTCCTTGGTATCGGGTTCAATAGCTCCTTCATGACGCACCGCAAGGGCACGGTCGCGTTCTTCGTCCCGCAGCAGGACCTCGAGCGGTTCGGGAAGCGGTGCGCGACGAAGGTCGAGCGAGATCCCGCGCTCGTCGATCGGTACGCGCGGCGCATCATGGATAACACGGACAAACTGTTGCTGCTTATGGCACGGTACTCGAAGAAGGTGATGAATGAGATGGAGTACCATCATTTCCGAAAGTACTTCGATCCGCACCTCGCGTACCACGGTTTCATCAAGGAGACCGTCGATTTCCTGTCGCCCGCGATGCTTATGAAGAAAGGAAAGGCGTTCCAACGCGCCCGCGTGTACTCGGAGCCGGTGTACAGTGAGAGCGAGAAGTTTTTCCGCCGCGTGGCCGTGCTCATCGGAAAGAAGGAGAAGTATCCGTCCGAGGCGATCACGTGCCTTACGAAATATGAGTTTGAGCGGTACATGACCGATCACGCACTTCCACCGCGCCGTGTGCTCATGCAGCGGTATAACGATTGTGGTCTGTTTTTCGAAAAAGATAAGGAGACCATCCTCGATGCGAAGACGGCCGCATCGTTCGAACGTGCGATCACACGCGTGGTCGCTTCATCACAGCTCAAGGGAGCTACGGCATATCCTGGCCATGTGACCGCGCAGTGCAGAATCATTTTG
>CAINXF010000177.1 GCA_903854795.1 Candidatus Kerfeldbacteria bacterium | reverse complement strand
CTGCGACGGTGCTCGATGAGAAGCTGGCGGCAGGAGAGGCGTTGCCCCCGCTCGCCGGATTCGTGCTCGCCGTGAAGGACAACATCGCCGTGAAGGACATGACGGCGACCGCGGGATCGAAGATCCTTGAGGGCTACATACCTCCGTACGAAGCGACCGCCGTGTCACGGCTCCGCACGGCAGGAGCGATATTCATCGGCAAGACGAACCTCGATGAGTTCGGGATGGGCGCGTCGACCGAGCAATCTGGATTCCATCCCACGAAGAATCCGCATGACACCTCGCGCGTTCCAGGTGGTTCGTCGGGCGGTTCAGCGGCAGCAGTCGCCGCGGGATTTTGCACGGCTGCGTTAGGCACCGATACCGGCGGTTCCGTGAGGCAGCCGGCGGCGTTCTGCGGCGTGGTAGGCATGCGGCCGACGTATGGTCTCGTCAGCAGGAGCGGTCTTATCGCACTCGCCTCGTCGATGGACACGATCGGTCCATTGGCGCGGACGGTCGCGGACGCGCGTGCGATCCTCTCGGTGATGTCCGGACATGACCATGCCGACGCGACGACATTGCCCGAGCGCGGCATTACTTCGCACGGAACGGTGCAGACGTTGAAAGGATTAAAGATCGGTATGCCGAAGGAATACGTCGATGGCATTACGGATCGTCAGGTGAGATCCGCATACGAAGCATTCTGCGCCCATCTTAAGGATCTCGGCGCGGAGCTGGTCGATTGTACGTTACCGACGACGCCGCATGCGATCCCCGCCTACTACGTTCTGATGCCTGCCGAGGCGTCGTCCAACCTCGCGCGGTATGATGGCATCCGGTTCGGTCACCCCGGTCGGGACGATCTCGGCCATCGGCAGGTGTACGCACATCTTCGCGGTGAACGGTTCGGTCTCGAACCGCAGCGGCGTATCACGGTGGGCACGTTCACCTTATCGGCTGGGTACGCCGACCGTTACTACCACGCAGCACAATGCGTTCGCACGCTCATCCGTGAGGATTTTGAACGCGTGTTCGATGATGTCGATTTCCTCGTGACGCCAGCGACACCGACGGTTGCGTTTCCGCTCGGCAGCATCACCGATCCCGTCGATATGTACCGGCAGGACATGTTCATGTCGGCGGTGAGTCTCGCGGGATTTCCGGCGCTATCACTGCCAGCGCCCGATGCAGGCACGTTGCCCGTCGGCATCCAGCTCATTGCGCCGCAAGGTGCCGACGCCGCTTTGCTCGACGTCGCAGAGGCATCGCTCGCGAGGTAAGGCGCGCGTACACACTTGATGAACGGGTGAATTTGTGGTACACTTCGTGATGCCATGCGATTGTGTATGGCGCTAACGAACCAAATTCTATGAAGAAAACAAGGGTTCTCATCGTCGAGGACGAGAAAATGCTCGCGGACATGTACGCGACGAAGTTTTCGATGGAGGAATTCGAGGTCGAGCGCGCATTCGATGGCTCGGACGGCTTGGCGAAGGCGAAGACGTTCAAACCTGACATCATCTTGCTGGACATCATCATGCCGAAGATCGACGGGTTCGGGGTCTTGAAGCAGTTGCGTGCAGACGCATCGTTCAAGGATACGCTCATCGTGCTCTTGACGAACCTCGGTCAGGAAGACGACGTGAAGAAGGGCAAGGACCTCGGCGCGAACGATTACTTCGTCAAGGCGAACCACACGCCCGCCGACGTCGTCGAAAAGATCCGTCAACTCATTGGCGTCGCCCCGCACACACATCAATAATTTATCCCGTAACCAAGGATACTCCCGTATGCACCCACGACAAGAACGGACGCTCATACTCATCAAACCGGACGGCGTGAAGCGCGGTCTCGTTGGCGAAGCGCTCAAGCGTTTCGAGCAACGCGGTCTGAAGATCATCGCATTGAAGATGATCGCGCCCGGCCAGCAGAAGTTCCATGACCACTACCCGAAGGACAAGGCATGGATCAACCGGCTCGGCGAAAAGACGCTCGCGGGTTTCCAGAAGTATGGCATGGACCCGATCAAGAAGCTCGGCACCGATGACCCGAAGAAGATCGGTCCTGAGGTGCGGAAGTGGATCATCGAGTACATGTTGAGCGGTCCGGTCGTCGCGATCGTCGCCG
>CAINXF010000176.1 GCA_903854795.1 Candidatus Kerfeldbacteria bacterium | reverse complement strand
GTACTTCCAATTATAGAGCCTGTCTTCGACCTGCACGCAATCCTTGCTCGGACATTTGCACTCTGATCCTGGACATTCAGGACCCCACGCCACGGAGCTGAGCACTCGCAACCCCACCATGATTTCAGCGTTCGCGTCTGTATCGGGATTACAGGTCGATTTGTCGGTGCCGTCATCAGTGGTGACGATCCGTTCGCTGTCCGGCTCGCCCGCGAGCATGTCAGGGACACCATTGTCGTCTTCATCCTTCCTACAGATCGGATCGAAGGTTATCCAACGCTTAAACACCGTCGCCGTCGTATTAGGATGATGCTCAAAATCGCTAGCTTTTACCCATACATGGTCATCATTATAGTGGCCTGGTAACCAATTATCTAAGTATGTGTTAAACCATACACCGATGAGCGGCCGCGTCCATTCTGGCATTTGGTTAAAATACCCATACCCGGTTGAATCGTAACCGGTGTCGTAATTTTGGAAAACTGTCGCGCACGGATACGTAACGGTACTGTTCGCCGAAGGGTCCGTAGGATTCGGATACGTACAGTCAGCGGTGCTTCCACTATACGAGATCGGAGTTGTGGAATATGCCGTCTCTACATATCCAGCGGTTGAGCCAAGATAATTATAGTAGTTAGTCGTATCGGCCATTGCCCACTGATTGTTACCCGGTTGGACAAGAGGATCTTGATAGAACATCGCCCCATTCATGAAGCGGTAGAATACCGGGAACCGCACGTGATGCCAGGGATAGGGATTATAGAGCGGATCCGTAGAATCCTCATTCTTAGGACCCTGATTGAACAATCCGTCAAACGTACCTGCGAGCTGTACGCCGTTATTAGGATTCCAGTCGAGATCGGCGTTATCCTGGTTCAGGAGCCAGTTCGAATCACGGATGTTCCGGGCCGCCTCGATCGCCTCGCGGGCGAGGTTGGTCGCGATCGTACTGTTACTCGACGCGCGACCGGCGTTGATCGTCGCGATGAGCAGGCTGACCGTGCCGATCGTGCCCGCGAGGATGACGCCGAGCGCGATGATCGTCTCGAGAAGTCCCTGACCGCGGATGTCGGTAGGATTTCGTTTCATATCGGGAGAGGGCATTCAGCGACGGTTTCCTCGAGGATCTGTCCGGAATCCTTGAACACCGTGACCTTGTAGCGGAGGTTAGGGAACTCCGGCCGCGAGATGCAGTAGTACGCGTCGACGTTCGGGAGTCCGCGGGGCGAGACGAAAGTGATCGCGGCGCTGTAGGGAATCCGCGTCCCCTCGTAGGCGCTGATCGTGAGGTCGTCTGCCATTAGCACGTTCCCCTGTACGACCACAGGGTCGTGGGTGGGATTAAACGACGGCCTGGCGTGCAGGGCGAGCTTGGTCATGCTTGCGAACATGGTGTAGCCCGTACCATCAGCTGCAAGCAAGATGCCATATCCCCCTGGCGGCGGCGAGACTGTATCGCAGGACCACGACGCGCCGCAGTCCCCGCCGGTCGTACAGGCGGTCACCGGCATCTCGCCACCGCAGGTTTTTACGCTCCCGCCCGTCGTCGCGAGCGACTGGATCATGCGAAGGTTCGCGACGAGCTCGGCCGAGGCCTGCTTCAACATGTTCGCCCTGCCCACGCCCCGGAACCCGAACACGGTGATCGACGAAAGGATCGCAAATATGGAGATGCTGATCAGGAGTTCGATGAGGGTGTAGCCAGCACCATCTTTCATCTTGTTCGAAGACGAATATGGAAAGTGGTGCTGGCTATACCCGCGTTGGGTGCGCATGGCGTGAAGAGAAAGTTATGGATTGTAGGACCTGAGCAACGTGTTGACGACCCAATCGAAGAACCCGCCGTGAAGGTACCACTGGAGGATGCCGTTCCCCCATAGCACCGTGATGAACGTTGCGAGACTCAGGAAGGTTCCGAACGGGATCATACTCGACATCGAGCTCTTCCGTGACAAGATGAGAACGAGCGCCGCAGCCGCACCGGAAAGGTACGCGATGACGAGTGCAACGGCCGTCAACGGCCACCCGAGTGCGAGTCCTAGAACGCCGCCAAGCCGTATGTCCCCACCGCCGATCCATCGGCCCTTCGAGAGGACGTACTGTGCAAAGAACAATCCTGCCCCCAGTATACCACCGAGCAGAATCGACAGGAACGACCGGTGCAGGAGCAGCGAGAACAGCAGCGCCACTGCCATGGCCGGGACGCTGATACGGTCGAGGATCAGCTGGTACTTCTGGTCGTATACGAACATGATGAACAGGAACGCGCCAAGCACGATACCGACGAAGGAAACGATCGAGAGACCGAATTGCCGTACCACGAGCAAGGCGATGAGCCCCATCGCCGTCTCGACGAGCGGATACTGCCACGAGATCGGCTTTCGGCAGTACCGGCACTTTCCCCGCAATGCGATGAAACTCAATACCGGCACGAGATCGGCCGACGAGAGCGTATGCTTGCAGTGCGGACAGTACGACCGTCCCCGCGCCGGTGAATCACCAGCATGGAGGCGGTAGACCACGACGTTGCAAAAACTCCCGATGATCGTGCCGAAGATGAATGAGAGGAAGGGATACAAGGTTAGGAGGTGAAGAGGTTGATAGGCTAGGAGGTTTTAAGGCGATACATCAATGCCCGAAGCATCTTCATTACTTCATTAAGAAGCAAATCGACGTGCGTATAGTTAGCATCGTTGGTGAGGTGTAACTTTTTCGAGATGACTACCTGCGTCTCGACTTCTGCTCCGGAACCATAGGCGATGACAAGGAATTGACGGTACTCCTTCCTGGTCCCGCGACTTTTTCCTTCGGCAATGTTTGATGCGACCGATACGGCAGCGCGCCGGATTTGCGAAGTCAGGCCGAATCGTTCATCGTCCGGAAAATGCCCTGAGAGCTTATACACCGCCTCGACCAACTCAATCGCCCGTTGCCATACGATCAAATCCCGATACGTAGCGATAGTAGCTGTCGTCATAGTTCTTCCGCCATCTTTTCACCCATCAACCTCATACCCTGCTTACCTCCCCACCTTCCTTCTTCACCTGATCCCATCCCTCGATACGACATGCTTTCCCTTCGCGAGGGCGTCATACCCACGTTCGAGCGTGAACGTGACGCCATAGTCCGCGTCCGTCGGTACCGTGCTGAGCGTATACTTGAAGTTGCTAGGATCCTTCAGCGTCGCGATCGTGGGCAGGTACGACGAGAGCGCACAGGTCGAAACCAGCGCGCCAACCGAGCCGCAGCCGGCGGCTGCGTCCTTGTAGCTCGCCTTCTGCTGGTAGAGCGTCGCGAACGCGTACTGCACGCGGACCATGTCGGTGATCCGGTGCGCATCACGGACGCGCGCGCG
>CAINXF010000175.1 GCA_903854795.1 Candidatus Kerfeldbacteria bacterium | reverse complement strand
CTATACCGCCGATCCGCATACACACCGCGATGCGAAATTGCTCACGGCGTTATCCTGGGCACAGTATCGGCGCATGTTTTTCGGCAAGAGCGTACCGGGCATCCACGTGCCATTCGATCCGGTCGCGAGCGCGTTAGCGTCACGTCTTGGCTACCGTGTTATTGTGGCGTCGTCCGATCTCGCGAACATTGGGAAGATCATCCGCGGCACGACGTTTACGGGAACGGTCATCGGCACCTCTTGACGTGTTCCGATGGCTGCGGTATAGTCATTTTGTTCCGTTTGAACCCCATGACCGTCGGTCCGGCGCAGCCGGATAATGCCAGAAACGGCACCGACGCAGGCAAGCGGCTTAGAGTCAAGGGTTCTTCATAACCCTTATTTGATAATTCCAACCATACCATGGCAAAATCGCGACCGAAGAAGGAACTGGAAGTCGAGAAACTCGTCACGCGGCTCAATCGCATGAAGGTTGCCGTCGTCACGAGCACGTCGGGTCTGAACGTGAAGGGGACCAACGAGCTTCGCACCGCTCTGAGAACCGCCGGGATCGACTACGTGGTGGCGAAGAAGACGCTCGTCCGACGCGCGCTCGAACAGGCGAAATTGGCCGATACCGTCGACCTTAAACCGCTCGCAGAGAGTTTCGCGCTCTCGTTCGGATATGAAGATGAGGTCACGCCGGCGAAAGTGCTTGCAAAGTTCGCGAAGACTCACGAAACGGTGAAATTCCTTGGTGGTGTCATGGAACGGTCGTTCGTGACTTCCGAGCAAGTAACAATGCTCGCCTCACTGCCGTCGACCGATGAGCTCCGGGCGCGATTGGTCGGATCGATCGCTTCGCCACTGTCCGGATTCGTCAGGGTCCTGAACGGCAACCTCACCGGTCTGGTGCGCGTGCTCGATGGCTACCGCAGTAAGCGCGCAGAAACACCGGTATAATATTCCCGTCATTCAATCATTACCAACGTTTATCAAGGAGACATATACTATGGCAGACGAACAGAAGGTCGTCGAGGTTCCGGAGAAGTTCAAAGGACTCGTCGAACAAATAGAGAAGCTCTCGGTGCTGGATCTCGCAGAGCTCGTGAAGGTGCTTGAGTCGAAGTTCGGTGTATCAGCCGCAGCGCCCGCCGCCGTTATGGCCGCAGCGCCCGCCGCCGATGCCGCGGCAGCTGGCGAGGAGAAGTCCTCGTTCAACGTCGAGATCACCTCATCCGGCGCGAACAAGATCGCCGTCATCAAGGTGGTGCGCGAAGTCACACAAATAGGTCTGAAGGAAGCCAAAGACCTCGTCGACGCCGCGCCGAAGATGATCAAGGAAGGTGCGACCAAAGAAGAGGCCGAAGAGCTGAAGAAGAAGCTCGTCGATGCCGGTGCGACCGTTACGCTGAAGTAACATTATTCCTGGTATGCAACAAGGGCGGCCGTACGGCCGCCCTTTTGATTGTCGTGGCTATGGTGTGACGGTAAATTTTTGGAGATCGTGGTGTGTGAGCACGTAGATCACCTTGTTCTTTTCGTCGACGGAGAACCCGACCGCATCACCGAGTGAATCAGCGACATATTGGGCTTGGAGTTTCCTGGTTGACTTAAGGTACACGACGATCCGCTTCTGTGCCGGTTCGAGCATGTACAGTTTTGTCGAGCCGGTCGCGGTCCAGAGCTGTGTAGGCGAGGTGAGTGCGGGGTCGATCGCGTCGAACGTCACGTCGTCCTTCAGTCCTGACGTGAACCGTTCGATCGTACCGTTCGATAATGAAAGATAGATGCTGCCGTCGACCGCAAGGCTCGTAGCGTCCTTTAGTTCCGTATATTGTTGCTTGAGCCATGAGGTCGCTGGACCGAACGTCGTCCCACCAACGTTCGATCGTAGAACAGCTTCGTTCTTTGTGTCGAGAAGGTAGAGGCGTGATTGGAACAACGCTGCGGCGATGATGCTCCGATCGACGTTAGCGAACTGGATGGTAACATCGTTCGCTTTTTTCGAGGTGGTTGAGAATGTCTGAATAGCGTTCTCGGTCGTTCCAAGGAGTGCGGTGGTGGCGTCCAAGGGGACCGCGAAGGTTGTCGTCTTTGTGTTGCCGGCTACCATGGCGACCGTTCCGTTAGCGATGTTGACCGTGAACAGGGTGTTGGGCGTGTTGGTTGCGATGATAGCCGTGCTACCGACCACTGCGATCGACGTAGGTACCGCTGACGATAACGCTGAGGAAAGGTCCGCAACGGTCGCGGGCGTCGGGTTTTGTATTCGACGCGTGAGCACGCGGGCCGCGGCAATCTTGGCGATGAGGTCGGTGCGCGTCTGTTTGTCCTTTTTCGTTTTGTTGGGCAACGTGTTCAAGAGCGCCTGTGAATCGTTGATGAGTTTGATCGCGCCATCATAATCGTTGTAGGTGAGCGCTGCTTCGGCCTTACTGACGTTATCCTGGATTGTGCTAATGACGGTGGTAGTATCTGTGGTGCTCGTTGTCTGATGACTATTGTTGCTGATGGACACGATGCTCTCGCTCAAGATGAACAGCGCGACGAGCGCGGCGATCATGATGATCTGCTGGAGCGGCGTAAGTGACCTGATCCACAAGACGAACCGATTCGCGCGACCCGTGGTACGCTCCGGGAGTTGTCGCACGCTGGAGGTGACCTTTTTCCGGTAGCCGAACAGCTGTACGACGAGACGTGGTATTGAAATGATCCAGATGAGCATTGTGACGCTGACCCTCTTGAACGTGCGCAGCGTCGTACCTTGGTGTCGGAACGGCTTCGGTGCCGTTTCACGTTGCTGGTGGTACTGTGGAGAGAGTCGCCGCTGCGGAGGGCGTTGCAGGATCGACGATCGGACGAAGGAACCGAGTCTCGACGCGGCGCTCGTGATGAACGACTTGACGTTAGGCATGACCGATGGGGAAAGAAGCTGCTCGGTTGTCCGCTCTTTCGAAATTAGCTCCTCCATCGATCGTTCAGGTGCCGATTGTTGGCGGATCGGCGCCGAGGGGGTGCTGCTACGTTCCGCGGCCGCTAGTATCTGGTCTTCGGCAAGGAACGCGAAGAACATGGCGGCGAACGCCGTTGGTGTCGTATGGGTGAGAAGGTTCTGTTCGATCTTAGCGACCGTCGCCGAGGGTAGGTCCTCGATGATGAGGCGCTTCAGCTTTTCCTGTGAGAAGAAGTCGAGGAGCGACGAGGTGCACATGAGCACGCGGTCGTTCGCCTTCAAGTGGCCGCTCACGACCGTCGAAAAAAGCTTCAGTGGATTCCTCTTCTCGTTCGGCGCGCCTGCGGAGTTGGCGATGTCGGTGATGCGGTTGCCGCTGAACAAGAACGTGTGGACGTTGCCGATCTGGACGAACGAAAGGTAGCCGTTCTTCACCACAGCGACGATTGCGTTGAATCGGTCGACCCAGTCGGTGACACCCTCGGTGATGAACTGGTGGAGCCGTTCGTTGCCGCGCTTCAATGCCGCCTCGAACGCTTGTTCCGGCGTAAGGTTCGACGATTGGTAGTAGGTTGTGCGGAGCTCTTCTTGAAGTGCGTTGATGATGTCGTGATTGCTACGGTCCGTCGAGTCGATCTCGACGATGAGGTACAGTTTCCCGAACAGCTGCTCCTCGGTCTGGGCAGGATGCGAAATGCCTACATGCACCGTGCTCCGGCTTTGTGACGGGTCGGACAGGATAAGGGAATCGGCTTCGACTCTCAGTACAGACATAGCTTCCACTTTACGGTTGTTTCCAGTATACTCGAGGTACCATTGTCAATGCAACGAACGTCCCATGCTTGAACAACTCTTGAGTTCACGGACTCGCGTTAAGCTTCTGAAGCTATTTTTCTTGAATCCCGACCAAACATACTTCGTGCGGGAGATGGTACGGAAGACCGGCGAGCATTTGAACTCGATACGGCGCGAGCTGAAGAACCTACTTTCCCTTGAATTGGTGACCGAAGAGCTCATCGGCAAGAAACGGTTTTTTAGGGTGAATACTGACCACGGTCTCTATCCTGAGATCAAGGCGCTGTTGTTCAAAGCGCAGGTGCTGAAGCAAAAACAGACGCTTCGTGACCTGCAGCGCGTTGGTCGCATCAAGTACCTCGCGCTCACCGGCTACTTCACTGGCATGGATCACACGATGACCGACGTGCTCATCGTCGGTAGCGTAAACCGCGTCCGGTTGAAACGGATCCTCAGGAAGTTCCAGCACGAATTCGACCATGAGCTGTCGTACACCGTCATGACGCCTGCCGAGTTCCGATATCGGAACGATCTTACTGACCGTTTCCTCTACACCATCCTCGAGAGTCCGAAGATCGTGATTGTCGACAAGCTACACGCAAAGTCGACGCAGTCCATACCTTCGTTGAAGTAGTTCGGCGCGTCAGACGGGCATGCTTTGTGGTGACGTTGGTTTAAACAGCGAAAAGAGCGACTGTCGACCACGCACGGTCTCGTGATGCATGGTCGATGGCATCAACTGTCGAGGGTCGGAGCCTCCGCTGTATTCGTGCAGGACGATGCCGGACGTACCGAAGAGCTTCACTGCCGCATACTGCGGTAGTTTTCTGAATTGACCGATGGTCCTGATGCCGCGATTCCTCAGATACGTCGAGGTGCGTCGACCGATGCCAGGCAACAGGTCGATCACGATCGGGTTCAGGAACTCACTTTCTTCCCCACGATTGACGATGGTGATGCCCCCGGAAGGAGATGTGCGCGCAGCGATCAGACTGACAGACTTGCTCGAGGCGGCTCCGATGCGAATCGATAGTCCGAGCATCGTTTGTATCGCCGCCCGAAGTATGATGAGCTTCCTTCGTAGCAGTTTCGGGTGCAGTGGCGCGCCTGCGTCGATGTACATGATCGACGGTGGCCGAAGCTCGACCGTACCTATGCGCTCAAGGTAAGGGAGCAGCTTCGTGAAGTCCGCAGTCTGTGGAGCTTCGATCGCGATGATGGTGTGAGAAGTGGTCATAGGCCGAAGTAAAACCGAAGATGATGAGTAATAGCAAAACAATGATCGTGTAAAACGGGATTACTAAAAACTACTACACCGGCTGGAACGATCTTAATACACCGAGTACCTTGCCTTGGACGATCACGTTCGGCACATCGATAGGTTTGTATGCCTTATTGGCCGGTTGTAGTCTGACGAAGTTCTTCTTGCGGAAAAGTTTTTTCAACGTTGCGGTCCCGTCCTCGAGCATCGCCACCACCATATCGCCATCGCTCGCATAGTCGGTTTTTTCGACAACGACGTAGTCGCCATCCGCGATGAGCGATTCGATCATGGAATCGCCACGTACCTTCAGGACGTAAGCGTTCTTTCTTTGTGCGATCTCCTCGGGTACGGCGATCGACTCGTCCGGTCGTTCGATCGCTTCGATCGGTTTACCGGCAGTGATGACGCCGACGAGTGGCAGTAATACGCTCGGGCTCCAACTGCGATCCGGGTCTTCCTGGGTTCGTTCGATGATCCTGATGCCACGATCCTCGCCGGCAACGCGTCGAATGAACCCGCGGTCTTCGAGGAAACCAAGGTGTTCATGGACCGTGGCGAGCGATGAAAGCTGAAACTCCTTTGCGATCTCGGTAAGCGTCGGTGCGTAACTGTGGATGCCGATGTACTCCTTCAAGTATTGGAGTATCCTTTGCTTTTGCTTTGGAAGTATCGGAGCCATATAGGTAATACCTCATTAGATAGTGGAGTGGAGGAGCTGCGGCTTCGGGAGTTGCCTCGTCCGATGCGGTCCAGCTCTTGACCCCTCCTGTTGAACGTTCTATTGTTACGGTATACCGAAGAAAAACCGAAGTCAAGTGTACTAAGATAAGCCCTTTTTAAAGGAAATAACGCGCCTGCACCGTACACGAGCCGCAGGCGAGTTGTGCGGTGTGGATAACTTCGGTTTTTATTCGGGTGAAACTTCGGAGGGAAAACCCTAACGGTTTTCCCTTCCGATGCCTCCCTTTCCGTATATGGTGTCGTACCTTCTCGCTCGGCTAGGGTCCCACGAGACCCTGATCCTCGCTCATACGGTGCGACTAAGAATTTATAAGACTATGGAATCACAGAAAGTGCATGAACAACTACGGGTGTTCGCTGATTTCAACGGCAGTCAGGTGCGGCCGATCGCGTTCATGCGTGCCAACAGGCGTTACGAGGTACAACGCGTGAACTTGGTGTACCGGAAGCGCGTGGGTACGAGATTCGTGTGGTGCTTTGCGGTATCTGATGAGGGGAATAATTTTGTACTCGTCTATGATCCGGAAACGCTTCGGTGGACGCTGGAGGAAGTAAGTTCATTATGAGCCAGCGCATCATCCTACATTTAGACATGAACAGTTACTTTACTTCTGTCGAGCAGCAGGCGAAAACCTCGGAGGGAAAACCCTCACGGTTTTCCCTTCCGACAGCCTCCTTTTCCGTATATGGTGTCGCGCCTTGCGCCTCGGTTAGGGTCCCGTCGGGCAAAGCCCGCCACCCTGATCCTCGGCGCTACGGCGCGACGAAAATTCATTCATGACAGCAATGCAAAGAATAATCCTCCATCTGGATATGAATTCGTACTTCGCCTCTGTCGAGCAGCAGGCGAACCCGTTCTATCGTGGCAAACCGCTGGGCGTGTGCGCGACGTTGACTAACTACGGCTGCATCATCGCTTCCTCGAAGGAGGCGAAGGCGAAGGGCATCAAGACCGGCTGTCGCGTGCAAGAAGCGCGCGCGATCGATCCGGACGTCATCCTCGTGGAGGTCGACCCGCCGAAGTACCGTTCGACGACGGAGAAGATATTCGGCATACTCGCGGAATATTCCGAGGACGTCGAGCCGTACTCGATCGACGAGGCGTTCGTGAACCTGACCGGGTTCGTCCGTGATTTCGATGGTGCGGTCGCGCTCGGCCAGAAGATCAAACAGCGCGTGTTCGCCGAGGCAGGCGAGTGGCTGACGTGTTCGATGGGCATCGCGGCGACGCGCTGGCTCGCGAAGTTCGGGTCGGACACGTGCGGCAAAGGCGGACTGGTCGTGCTGACGCCGGATATGCTCGATGCGTACCTCGAAGGTCGCGACCT
>CAINXF010000174.1 GCA_903854795.1 Candidatus Kerfeldbacteria bacterium | reverse complement strand
ATCCCCGCCTACAACGAAGCACGGTTCATCGGTGCCTGTCTCGCGTCGCTCAAGGTCCAGGACTTCACTGAGTCATTCGAGATCGTCGTCGCGGACAATAACAGCACCGATGGTACGGGTACGCTCGCATCGAAACTAGGCGCGCGCGTGGTCTTCGAGGGCACGCCCGGCGTGTGCTCGGCGCGTCAGACCGGCACGGTTGCCGCGCGCGGTGATATCATCATTTCGACCGATGCCGATACGGTGTTCCCTCGCGACTGGCTCACCAAAGTATGGGCGGGTTTCGTGGAACATCCCGATGCTGTAGCCGTCGCTGGTGCGGTCGAGTACATGCGCGCACCATGGTGGGGCAAACTCTACGCGAAGGCACTGTTCGGCAGCAACAACGTGCGCTACAAACGGACCGGCAAGGTCGGCTACATTTCTGCGTGCAACACCGCGTTCCGCAAAAACGCGTGGACCGGCTACAACACCCAACTGACGCAAGGCGGCGACGAATTCGCGCTCCTGTCCCAGCTTAAGGAAAAAGGAAGGATCATCTTCCAACGAGACAACATCGTCTTCACCTCGAGCCGTCGGATGCACAAAGGTCTGTGGTACAACATCTTCGTCACGATCATCCTCTACTACGGCATCGACTACCTGTTCGGTCGGATCACCGGCAAGAGCGTGCTCGGTTCCTACAAACCGATCCGCCACGAGCAGTTCTCGTTCAGCAAAATCAAGACCGCGGCGCAGGCAGTGTCAGCGATCATGGTCGCCGTACTCGGATTGTCCATTGCAACGCACCACGTGTCGGCCGGCAGTATTTATCACCGCACCAGAACTGGTCTCGTCACGTTGCAACATCACATCCCCCACCACCTGCCCCATAATTTCCCTCACAACTTCATCAACAGGGAATGATCTGGGCGCTCGTCGTGATAGCGCTGGTAATCCTCATCGTCGCGCTGCTGCCGGTCTCTGCAATGCTATTTGCGTCGACCTCGCAATGGTTCGGTCGGTTCCCCTATCGAATACGCACCAAAGAAAAACTGCTCGCGCTGTCCTTCGATGACGGCCCGAACCCGCCGTACACCGACGAATTGCTGAACGTGCTCCGCAACCACGGCGTCAAAGCCACTTTTTTTGTCGTCGGGAAGAACCTCGAAAAGTTTCCCCAGCTGGGACGAACAATGGTCAACGACGGCCACTGCATCGGCAACCATACCTACTCGCATGAGTTTTCGACCTACTTCTCGAGATCGAAGTTCACAAGCGAGATCGAACGTGCGCAAGCCGTGATCGCTGACATTACTGGTACCACGCCGACGTTGTTCCGACCGCCGTGGCTGTTCCGTCTTCCGTGGACCATGCACGTACTAAAAACCCTCAACCTCACACCAATATCGGCAGTGTTCGGGTATGAGTTCGAGGTCATCCATCAACGAACCGACGCAATGGTCAAGCGTGCATTGCAAAAAGTGAAACCTGGCCTCATTCTGGACTTTCATGACGGCTATGACGCAAAGGGCGGCTATCGAAAAAGCACCGTCGAAACGATCGATAAAATAATTCCCGCGCTTAAATCACAGGGGTACACCTTCCTAACCGTTCCCGAGTTGCTGCAGCGCGCGCGCTAACGGAACCGAACGGTCACGAATTACCGCTGGCGCTGCAGCGCGCGCAGCACTTTCAGGTACAGCCGTTCGACCGTCGCGGCTTGCCGTTTCCCCGTCGATGCGTAGTTGTCGAGTCCAGGCGCCGCGTTGATCTCGATCACGCGGTACTCCCCAACCGGCTTCCTGATATCGCCTTCGACCATGAGGTCGACACCGCAGAGCCGTAGCCCCATGTCCTTAGTGATGCGGATCGCGAGCCGCTTGAACGAAGGGTGCATCACGCGTGTCATATCGATCGCATCGCCGCCGGATGAGAGGTTCGCGTTATCGAGCAGTTGCACGCGCACGCCTTTCTTAGGTATCGATTTCAATGAAATGCCACTTCGCGCCAACTTCAGCGCCATACGACCATCATCGCAACGGATCACGGTATCACGGCCCTCCCTGACGAAACGACGCTGCAATCGGCGCAAAAGACCAAGGATGGGCGTCCGTCCGTCCCCCACCACCGTGAGCGGTAACCGCTCGTACGCAGAGATGATCTCGCGGTCCAAGACGACGATCCGATAATCATGTCCCGTGACGACGCATTGCACGAGCATGACGTTGTCCGAACGGAACACGCGTCGTGCCGCGCGGTACAGCTCGCGCTTATTCCAGACCTTGTTGACCTCGACGCCCTGGCTCTTGCTGTTCGGCTTCACGATGACGGGAAACCCGAGCTTCCGCGCGAAGTCGTATGCGGCGTCGGGGTTTCGCGTCGAACCGATCGCTGCGGCGCGCTTCGCCGAGTAGAACGCCTCGCCTTCGATCACCGGATAGCCAAGCGTGCGCAAAAAAAACGACGCATAATCCTTATCAGCGGAAATCTCAGATGCGCCCAACGGGTTGAGGTCGAAATGCTGGTTACGAAAATACCGTTTTCTACCGTCCCGGAACGTGATCTGACCAACGAACCCGTACTGCGGCTCGAGCCGCACGGTCGCCCCAGCTTTCGGCGCGACCTTGAGTACGATCCTACTGACGAAAGGCGTCCGCATCGGATGCAGTTAGACCATCACTTGCCGCGCGACAACGTGCTCACCGAGAAGCCTCGAAGCGACGTCGGAAAAACGCGCCGCATCGCCGGAACAAAGGTACGTAATGACGCCCTCGTGCGTTCCGTCATTGAGCGACTTGTTCGACGTCATGACGCGGACGACCTGCCGCGCGACCGCCGGACCCGAGTCGAGCACTTCGACGCCATGGAGCGCCTGTTCAATGGCGGTCCGCAGGAATGGAAAATGCGTGCACCCAAGCGCCACGACGTCCGCGCCGAACGCCCGCACTTTGTCTGTCACTATGGCGACGGACCTCGCCACATCGTCTCCATCGATAATGCCCTGCTCAACGAATGTGACCCACTCCGGCAACGCTAGTTCGAGCACTTCGATCCCCTGGGCGT
>CAINXF010000173.1 GCA_903854795.1 Candidatus Kerfeldbacteria bacterium | reverse complement strand
CGACTTGCCGCTGCCCGTCGAACCGACGAACGCCGTCGTCTGGCCGGGTTGTGCGGTAAAACTGATGTCATGGAGCACCGGTGCGTCGGCGCCTGCGTAGGTGAAGGTCACGTGATCGAAATCGATGCGGCCCGACTTGACCGAGTCGGGATCGACCGGCTTTTCCGGGTCCTTGATCGTCGCATCGGTGTCGAGTATCTCGGCGACGCGCTGCGCGGACACGCTCGCGCGCGGGATCATGATGAACACCATCGTGATCATGAGGAAGGCGAAGATGGACTGCATCGCGTACTGCATGAACGCCATCATCTGCCCAATCTGGAGGCCACCGGCGTCGATCTTGTGCGCACCAAACCAGACGATCGCGAGCATCGTCGCGTTCATGATGAGCATCATGATCGGCATCATGACGACCATAAGCCGGTTTACGAACAGGTTCACCTTCGTCAGGTCCGTGTTCGCGGCGTCGAACTTCTTCTCCTCAATCGGTTCACGGTTGAACGCGCGGATGACGCGGAGCCCGGTCAGGATCTCGCGCGTGACGAGGTTAAGACGGTCGACGAGCTTCTGGAGTATCTTGAACCGCGGGATCGCGAACACGAATATCACCGCGATGACCGAAACGAGTATACCGACCGCAAGCGCCATGATCCAGGTCATCGACGGCGCGTTGTGGTATGCCTTGATGATCGCCCACACGCCCATGATCGGTGCCATCAGCGCCATTCGCAGCAACATGACCATCACGGTCTGGATCTGCTGGACGTCGTTCGTCGATCGCGTGATGAGCGAGGCCGTTGAGAATGTGTTGAACTCGGTGAGCGAGAAGCTTTCGACCTTCTTGAAGACGCCCGCGCGGATGTCACGGGAGAAGCCGGTCGCGATGCGCGCAGCGATGAACCCGGTGATAATACTCGATGCCCCGCCGGCAAGCGAGATGACGAGCATCTCAATGCCGGTCCGCCAGACGAGGTGGAGGTCCTGGCCGACGATACCTTTGTTGACGATGGTCGCCATGAAATCCGGCAACGCCAACGACGCGGCGACGGAACCGGAAACGCTCCCGAGCAGAATGATCATCTGCCAGGAGTAAGGCCTGAAAATTTTAAGAAGTTTCTTCATGAATATAGAAGGTTATTTGGCGGATCGAACAGCCTTGCGGATCGACTGAAGTCGTTCTGCCATATGCCGCTCGAACTTCGCCAATTCCTCGAGCTTAGCGAACGTGATCATATTGCCGCCCATGCCGAACACCAACATTTTGCTGCCGGTCTTCAATTTTAGTGCCTTTCGCGCTTCAGCGGGGATGACGACTTGCCCCTTCTCGCCGATGGTCGTCGAGCCGTAAAAACGCTGTTCTGGTGGGGTGAGATGGGCCATGAGGACTCCTAGATATGATAAGTAATCATACAAGTAGGAAAAGTATGACTTTCACATGGTACACCTACCGTTTCCCGTAGTCAAGTCCCGCCGGTCGACCGATAAAGGGGAAACCCTGGATACAAGCGGTGAAAACCCCTATACTATCCCCATGTTTCTCACGACCCACGCTGCCGCCGGCATTCTCATTAGTCGCTACGTCCCCGGGGCGTGGCCCGTGTTCGGACTTTCGTTTGCGTCGCACTTCTTTCTTGATTTCATCCCCCACGGCGACGAGGAACTGTATCACGACCACGAGTGGATGGTGCTGAAGAAATATAAACGCGTCGTCGTCATCAACGCGATCGACCTCGCGGGACTCCTCGGGCTCACACTATGGGCCGTCGACCATGCGGCCACGGCGAACGGCCACCTCATGGTGATCGGCGTGCTCGGCAGCGTGCT
>CAINXF010000172.1 GCA_903854795.1 Candidatus Kerfeldbacteria bacterium | reverse complement strand
GTCGGGCAGCACGTCGCGTCGGGCATCACTACGGACGAAGCCGCCCGCGTTGCGTTGAAGGATTTTTTGGGACTACATGTGCCGCTAACCGTGTTGGGCGAAGCGCGTGTTGAAGATATTGTTGAAAACGAGCTGATCACCTTCTATGTCGGTGAAGCCGATTCGGTCCCATCGTTGAACCAAAAACATTCCGAGCGTGGCAGGTATTTGACGATTCGCGAACTTCAAGAGTTGGTACGACGACAACAGGCGACACCACACCTCGTTGCGGCATTACGATTGATCGAGCAACGGCAATGAGAAAGACCACGCAACGCATGCGCACCATCGACCGTGGTCTTACCATCGCGTACCCCGCACCAGTCACTGAAGCTCCGGTGCGGGGCAAGCATCGGCGTATGTGTATAAGAAAATTAAAAACGATGGATCGTGGTTTGACAATAGCGTATGTCGGGAACGGTAAAGGAAAGACGACCGCGGCGGTCGGCGCGGCCGTGCGCGCGGCGGGCTACGATTGGAAGGTGCTTTTTTTCCAGTTTTACAAGTCACTGGCGTGGCCCTCGGGCGAACGGACATCGTTGAAGAAGCTCGGCGTCGACGTGATGGTGCGCGGCGAAGGATTTGTGAAGATCCTCGGCGACAAGAAGCCGATGACCGTCCATCAGCGTGCGGCACAGAAGGCGCTCGAAGAGGCGAGAAATTTGTTGTTTTCCGGCCGGTACCAGCTCGTGGTCCTGGATGAAGTGATCTCGTGTTTGGAACAGAAACTATTGCCGATCACCGCGGTGACGCAGCTGTTGGACGCACGGATGAAACATCCGAAGGCACGGAAGGTTCATCTTGTTATGACCGGGCACAAAAGATTCCTGGCGCTCACGAAGCGGTGCGACCTCGTGACCGATATGAAAGTCGTGAAGCATCCATACTACAAGGGCATTCTCGCGATAAAAGGCATCGATTTCTAGACGCTGTTCACGCTAGGAACGTTGTGGTATATTATCAACAACGAAAGGTCGGAGGTAACATAAGGAAACAAACAAATGTTAATGCATGATCCCCTCAAAAAGAAGCAGTCGATGTTCAGCTTTCTTTGGATGATTTTCTTCATGGCGTGCGCAGTATTCGTGTTCTCGTTCATGTACTGGGTGGTATACAAGCGGTAACGGTTTCTTCCAAATTCGATTACAAGGGAATCCGGTGAAACCCCACCCCCAAACCCCTCCCCTTACAACCATGTAAGGGAGAGGTATAAGGGGAGGGCCAGTCCGGAACGGTCCCGCCACGGTGAGCCCCCGTCCATGTAAAGGAGGGGAGAGTCCGACCCCTGTCCCGACGCGTTACGCGATCAGGACGAAGACAAAACCTGCCGATTGATTCGGCAGAGCCTTCGGGGAGAGGTGGCGACGCATGCAGATGCTCCACATTTTCCGAGGTGGGGCATTTTGGTACTCATCGCATGTTACGTAATACAAGGAGCCTCATTCTATGAAACGTATCGTCATCATCGTGGGCATTGTCGCCGTGCTCGGCCTGGGCGTGTGGTGGAGACTGACAAGCAGTACCACGAACACCAACTCGAATTCAAATTCAAACTCGAACGTGAATACCACGGTGGTGGTACCGACTGTCACGTACCAGGGTGTCGACGGCAAGAACGCGCTCGAGCTCCTGAAGGCGAGCCATACGGTCATCGATGATAACGGGTTTGTGACGTCGATCGACGGGCAGGCGAACGCCGCGCCGAAATACTGGACGCTGTACGTGAACGGTACGATGGCGTCCGTCGGTGCGAAGGACGCGGTCACGAAGTCAACCGATATCATTACTTGGAAACTAGAAGCATTCACACAATGACCGCCATGAAAAAGAACATCGTTTGGTTCGCCATTTTTCTCGTCGTCGCCGCGGCCGCGACGCGCGTGCTACGTCACCTCGGATTTATCGACCTACCGCCGAACGTGGCGCCGGTCGCCGCACTCGCGATGTTCGGTGGTGTATACCTGCCGAAGCGCTATGCACTCATGCTTCCGTTGGGCGCGATGCTCGTCTCTGACATCGTGATCGGATTTTATACGCCCGCGGTCATGGCATCGGTCTACGTGAGTTTCGTTGTGAGCTCACTGATCGGGTTCTGGATCCGTCGACATAAGAACATCGGCTCGACGGTCGCCGGATCGCTCCTCGGCTCGATGGTGTTCTTCATCACAACCAACGGCGCGGTCTGGCTGTTCGGCACGTGGTATCCGAGGACGCTCACGGGTCTCACTGACGTCTATCTTGCCGGGATCCCGTTCTTCCGTAATACTGTACTCGGCGACCTGGGCTTCGTCGGCATCATGTTCGGCGCCTATGAATTGGCCCTGTATGACGCGCCGTTCAGCTCGTTTGTGCCGGCCATCGAATACGGCAGCGTTCAGGTTCGATAGTCATAGAATCAACACATTCATAGCCCGGGCAGCGATGTCCGGGCTTCCTGCGACCAATCATCAGAAAGGGCAAAGTCTTGAAGATACTGTCTCGTGCTCTCTTGCTGATGGCGTGTATGGCGTTTGTGCTGTTGGGGTGTTCTGACAAGTC
>CAINXF010000171.1 GCA_903854795.1 Candidatus Kerfeldbacteria bacterium | reverse complement strand
TGAAATCGAACGCCCCGCCCGCGCAATTCGTGCAAGAGGCGTATGTCTTCGCGAGACCTGATCGTTAACGTTATCCCAGTTGCGAAGTGCAGTGCGGACAGCGCGTCGCAGCAAGCCCGACTGCCATCGTACAGAATGGACAGTTTTTCGTCGTTGGTGCCGTTGGCTTCTTCAATTTACTCACCGCGCGCACGAGTAAGAACACCACCGCGGCGATGATGAGGAAATCGATCGTCGCTTGTACGAACGATCCGTAGGTGAGGAATACGGGTTTCGCATCGGTGCCACCGATCTGTACCTTGAGTCCGGCGAGGTTCACGCCACCACTGATCAGACTGATCACCGGCATGAGCATGTCGCTCACCAGTGAGCTCACGATCTTCCCGAACGCCGCGCCGATGATGACACCGACCGCCAGGTCCATGACGTTACCTCGCATGATGAATGCTTTGAAATCCTTAAACATAGGTGACCTCGTGGTTGATTATTTACGCATGCACACCATACCATGATATTGATGTTTTGCCGATACTTGGTACGTAGACGTGGAGCATGAATATTGCTAGAATGCACGTGAAATCAACCTCATGAGCGTCATCGAAATCACACACCTCACCAAACGTTTCGGCTCCACAAGGGCCGTCGACGACGTGTCATTTTCCGTTGAGAAAGGTGAGATTTTCGGATTTCTCGGACCGAACGGTGCCGGCAAGACTACGACGATTCGTATGATCATGGACTTCCTTCGTCCCCACGGCGGCGCAGTGAAGATGTTCGGCCTCAACGCGATCACTGATGGTGTCGCTGCCCGCGCACGCATCGGGTACATGCCATCGGTCACGTCGCTCAACGAGCGTTGGACCGGCAAGGACCACATCGAATTTGCCCGCGCCTTACGACGACAACCGGACATCGCCGATGAGCTGATACGTCGGCTCGGGTTTGACGTGACAAAAAGTGCGAAACAATTGTCCACTGGCAACCGACAAAAGCTTTCGCTCATCCTCGCGTTCATGTTCATATCGGAGCTCATTATTCTTGACGAGCCGACGAACGGCCTCGATCCGCTGCTCCAACAGACCGTCTATGAGCTCATCGACGAGGCGCACGCACGCGGCACGACCGTGTTCATGTCCTCGCACAACCTCGCCGAGGTCGAGCGTACGTGCACGCGCGTCGGTATCCTCCGGCAGGGGAAGCTCATCGCGCAGGAATCTATGTCTTCATTACAGGACAAACACCTCTACACGGTACAACTCTGGTTTGAGAAGGACACCGACGGCCGTGCCTTCGATATTCCCAACGTTCAGTTCGTCCACCGGCAACCACGCATGCTTTCGCTCAAGTACCACGGTGACATCCAACCGATCCTCGACGTCATCGCGAAGGCACGGCCGCACGACGTCTCGATCAACCACGCGACGCTCGAGGAGCACTTCATGACGTTCTACAATAACAAGAGTGCCCCATGATCGCCATCATCCTTCGCACCATACGCGACCGCTGGAAAATGCTCGTCGCCGTAACGCTCATCGGCATGTTGACGATGCTCATGTACACGTCGCTCTTCCCGTCCTACCAGAAGATCCTCTCGCAGAACCAACAGCTGTACTCGCAGATGCCGGAGGCACTAAGAAAGGCGTTCAACATCGACTCGTTCTCGTTCGACACGCTCGAGAAGTTCCTGAACATCGAGATGTACTCGCTGTTCTGGCCGGTCCTCATGATCATCTTGACGCTCTCGCTCTCGGGCTCGTCGCTCGCAGGCGAGGTCGAGCGGGAAACGATCGCGCAATCGCTGGCGCAACCCGTATCGCGCTCACGGGTCTACTTGGCGAAGTTCCTCGCCGCAACGAAGATATTCACCGTGTTCAACGTCCTTGTGAACGCCTCGGTGTTCCCGATCGCCGCGGCGTTCAAGGTCAGCCTTATTGCAGGCCATTTCCTGTGTGTCGCCATCATGTGCGAACTGTTCGGACTCGCATTACTAGGCATGGGGTTCGCAGTGTCCTCCTTCATGTCGGACAAGGGCAAGGTCACGATGACCATGGGCGGCCTCGTGCTCGTCATGTACGTCCTCAACATCGTCTCATCAATCCTGACGAGTCTCGATAAGCTCAAATACGCGTCGCTGTTCCACTATTTTAACCCGAACGTTTCCCTGATCGAAGGACGATACGACACAACTTCAATGTCCGTCTTCATAGCGCTCTTTATCTTTGGCGCACTCATTGGCTGGTGGCGATGGACGCGGAGGGACATCGTATGACAATCCTGATCTCCGTGTACTCGATGTTTGGCAATACGAAAAGACTTGCCGATGCGATGGCGGACGCGTTGCGAAAAAACGCGACCGTCAATGTCGTTCCGTTCGAAAAAATGACCGCCGCTGACTTCGCGCAGGCAAACCTCATCATCGTCGGAAGCGCCACACAGGCGTTCGGTATTCCGCCGCAGGTACAACCGATCCTCAAGAAATTGCCGATGGGAAGCATCAATGGCACGCCGTGCGCCACGTACGACACCGCCATCAAGATGGTGCCGTTCCGTTACCTAACGGCGGCAAAGAAGCTCACGAAGGAACTGCAGCGCCTTGGCGGCACCACCATCGACACGCCGATGTCGTTCTTCGTGAAAGGCAAGAAAGGGCCGCTTCTCGATGGCGAGATCGAACGCGCCCAAGTATGGGCGAGCACACTTCTTTCATTTACGAGATAACCCGATAAATTCACACCTATGAAAAGAATCTACCTCATCACAGGCGCGGCAGCGGTACTGCTGGTCGTGAGCTTCGTGGTATTGAAAAAGCCCGCGAAGGCACCGACGAGCGTACAGAAGGGGACCGCGACCATACACGCTGACGTCGCGCGCGCCTTCGGCTCGCTCACGAACATCTCTGGCAGTTCGACCGCCGTAACCACCCGTACCGAACAGGCGAGCGGCGCCGCTGGCACCGTAGCGACGCCGACCCCGCTGGTCGACATGAAGGCGATCCCTGCCTACTCGACCTACACTTACGCATACACCGGCAACGACGTCCCGCTCGGCAACACGACGCTCAACGTGTTCGCGCGCACCATGGGCGCGGGCATGGCACTGCCGTCCGATGTGAAAACGATCGCGGGACTCGGCGCTGTCGATTTCACAAAACTTGCAAACTCGACGATCAACAGCATCGCGATCCGCAGCGGTGACGAACAGTGGTACGTCGACGCCCAGACGAACACGATCTCGATGTACCTCGACATGCCATCATATAGTTTGACCGCCCCGGCACCAACAACGGCCACTAACAGCGCCACCACTACCACGAACGCTTCAGCTACTTTGGTCCCAGCGATTAACGCCAACGTGAACACGCATGTGGATTCCGCCTCTGCGATTTCGATCGCGCGCACGTTCCTGGTAGGTCATGGCATCGCGACGGACGCCTATGGCCAGCCGATCATCGCCACCACGTCGGGCGCCGAACTCATGAACGGCGTCGCCTTGGACAGTGCAGTTAAAGCCCTCCCGATGCTACCGGTC
>CAINXF010000170.1 GCA_903854795.1 Candidatus Kerfeldbacteria bacterium | reverse complement strand
TCGACAAAGAAAACAAACGACTACTCCCCGCGCACGACGCGGGGGTAGTTTTTTTACTGACGCTCACGCGATGATGCGGCCGAGACGAGCCCGATCGCGACGATGACCGCGGCGACGAGCGACAGATCGTTCTTGAACAACGGCGAGTCGACGAGTCCGTGCGCGAGGACCGCGATCGTGGCGGCGCCAACGATCCACGCCATCCGATCGTCAGGGCCATGCGAACGGAACAACCGCACCAGGAAGACGCTCGAAAACCACACGAGGCCTATGATGCCAAGCGCGCCCGTCTCGACCCACGCGTTCAAGTAGAGGTTGTGCGGCTTCGCGACGAGCCATTCGAGTGGTGGGTGGTAGAGAGTCGGCGCGATGATGCGGTACTCCTTCTCAAACGTATTCGGACCGATACCAACTACCGGATGCTGTATCCCGATTTCGAGCGCGGTGCGCCAGATCTCGGTCCTGACGAGACTCGACGACCGCGTGGAAAAATTCAGCTTTTCATGAAATAGTCGCGATGGGATGAACGCGACGAAACCTATCACCGCCGTGGCGATCAGGATGCCCAGCGCGCGCTTCCGATACGCCCGAGGTAACAACGTCACGAACAACACGATTGCACCGGCGCCGACTGCCAGGAAGCCACCATATGAGAACGAAGGGATAAGTGCGATGATTCCGGCACCGGCCGCACACGAGGCGAAGACGCGTTCCTTGTTGATGAGCACCATGCCGATTGAGATGATGATGAGCGGCGCAGCAAACATGGCAAAGTAGTTCGCAACCGGCGCAAACACGGAACTCAACCGTCCGTCTTGCAACGTCCCGCGGAAGAACAGCATCTGTGCGATCCCTGCCAGCGACACCCACATCAACGCCGCCAGCATGGCGCGAAACATGAGCATCTTTATTCTTTCATCGCGCAACTCTACGAGCAGGATAAATCCAATGAGCGTGGGTTCGATACACCACGCCTTCAATGCACCAAGGCTCGCACGCACATCGACCGAATACAACGTGGCGATGCACCAACCAGCAACCACGACGACGAGCGGCACCCACAATGACCGCGGCAACGCGGTTGAAACGCGCGTCATTATGTCCCTTAGTATCGACCTATCTTTCGATGCCGCGACAATCTTCTTCACCGTCCACCCAACGACCGTTCCCACGATCATCGCCTCGAGCAACGTCACCGGAATACCTGCGATGGTCGACTTCAATAGATATGTGGGCGAACCGATGATCACCAGCGCGAGCGCCCAAGGAATGTTCATCCACGCGACGATACACATGACCACCGCAGCAATGATTATCAACGTCATCATATGCGTCCCTCGATCGACCGGAGTCCTATCAAGATGCCGAAGGTCACCGCAATAGTTTCCATCATGTGCGGGAACAGAAGGCTGTTGATAAAGAAGCTATGTGCGATGACGCTCGCCATGGCCGCCAGCGCGCCGAGTCCGAGACCACGTACGAGCGGAGAGGCATGCGTTCTGAACGATTGCCACGCGATCGATGCATACGCCCACAACATCCAGCAATACACTAAGAAGCCGATCGGACCGGTCGTCACGAGTACCGTGAGCAAACTCGAATCGGAGCCGCCAGCCGAATGATCAGCGGCGTCCTTTTGAAAACCATAATCAACCTGGACATAGCGGTATGTGTTGTAGCCCACACCGAACACTGGATGGTCGACGTACACTGATAACGCGTTCTTCCATGAGACGATACGCGTCTGCGCCGTCACATCGACTTGGAAGGCGCCGAGTACGCGCTCCTGGACGCGTGGTACTGACATGACGACGAGGCCCGCAGCCACGACCAGCAGCAGGAACAACCGACGTGATTTAAGGAAGGTGAGTACTGACACGCCCGCGACGAATGCGACGTAGCCGCTGCGCGAAAACGTCAGCACCACTCCGATGGAGAAGAACGCTGCGAGCGTCCAGAGTACGATGCGCTGCTTGCCGTTCGTATACAGCGCGAGCCCGCCAGCAATTACTGCGATGAACGAAAGGAAACCGCCGAGAAAGTTCGGGTCGAACCACGTCGAAAGCATCCGTCCTACGTGCGGGTCCCAACCTTTCGGTACCATCGAACTGAAATCAGGGAACACCTTGAGCTGGATGAATCCTAACACCGTTAGCAACGCAGCTGCACCGAGGAGCGTCCATAAGAGCCTCGTCGCGATCGTACGTGACGTGACCATGTTGGCGACGATGAAGAACAACAGCGCGTATTCGGCCCAACGTACGATGTACAGCGCGCTCACCAACTGCTCATGACTCGTCAAGAACGGAAATTGCGACGCGCCGCCGATGAACGTCAGGACGAACACCGCAAGCATGGCGGCGACCGGCCACGATAGCGGCGACGACGGGAACCGCACGCGTCGTCCGACCAGCCCGTTCCAGAGCCACCCCGCCGCAAGGCCGGGGAGCAAGATGTCGTTCGGCAATATGGCACCCTCCGTCCCGAACGCGGGTATGCGGACGAGTTGGCCGACGACGAGAGAAAGGATGCACGCGACAAGCCCGACCATCGGATGCACAAACACGACGACACCAACGATCACGACGAGCAACGCGGCGCTGCCGATGAGCGGATTGATTGAAATAAGAAATCCCGCGAGTACGACGGCAACCAGCGCCAACGTTATCGCGAGTACGGACGTGTGTCGTTGAGGTGTCATCAGACTACTCATGTGCAACGCTATGAAGAATGTCTGCAATCTGCTGTGCGGCGCGCTCCCACGTGAAACCCTTGCTACGTGCGATGCCGGCCGGAACGAGTCGCGCCCTTGTGCCATCGTCCTCAGCGGCAGTTTCAAGGGATCGTACCCACTCGCCCTCATCGTACCCCGTAAGCAGAATTCCCGCATCCCCGACCACCTCCGGAACGGAGCTCGTGCAAGCGGCAACGACCGGCGTCCCGCACGCCATCGCTTCCAAAGGCGGCCGACCGAATCCTTCATACAATGACGGGAACGCGAGGACGCGCGCGGCTCGTAAGAGCGCGAATTTCAAATCTTCGGCGATGCTACCCGTGAACACCACGTTGTCCGCAAGACCTCGTGAAGCGACGACATCATGCACATCCTTTGAGAGCCAACCATCGGCACCCGCGAGCACCAACACGTAGTTCGGATACTTCGTATGGAATTTCGCGAATGTTCTCACCAGAAATGCAAGATTCTTCCTCGGTTCTATGGTGCCAACATGTAGAATGAATTTCTTTTGAGCGAGGCCGAGCGATCCCAGCAAACCCGCATCCTGCGGGTTGGGCACAACGTCGTCCATCGCAACGCCTTGAGTGACCACTGAAATTTTTTCACGCGCGACACCGAGTTCGCGGGTGATCTCGTCAGCCGTGTATTCGGAAATGGCGATGATACGCGTCGCGAACCGCAAGGTCCACGGCAACCAACGCCCGTAGAACCATGCTGACGGACGATGGACCTGGCGTGGGAACTTCCGTGCGGCAAGGTCCTGCACGATCACGACGGTCGGGACCGATGAACGCATCGGACAGGAGAACGCCGGCTTCAACAGTACGTCGACATGTTCGTGGCGTGCCAGTCCAGGGACCGTCACTTGGTCCCACCACCAACGCTGTGGCATCGAAAAATCCTTCACTGGTGAAGGACAAAATGGAATGTACGTCGCATCGGTATCAACCTGAGGGAGCGCACGTGCGACCATTGCGGTGAAATGTCCGATTCCCGCACGCGACACTGCGGCGATCTGTGTATCGATGCCGACCCGCATCATACCGTCGGCCTCGCGAGGATTTCCTTCACGGTCGCACGGTCGATGACCTTCAATCCGAGTATCAGTGCGGCATATGCGATCACGCCGACGCACATGTTCGCATACCAAGGCAGGCCGATGCAAAGTCCCATGACCGCCGCCATACCGAGCGCGGCAAGGACGATACGAAAGACGGGACCGATGGCGAGCCGCGTCGCGCTCGCACGAAGGACGATCCATCCACCGACGATCGCGACGATCGACTCGACGGCGACCGTCACGCCCGCGGCACCGAAGTACGAGTAGCGCGGGATGAAGAAAAAGTACAACGCGAGCGACAGTGCTGCGACCGACGCGTACGTCCACATCATCGTGCGTTGACGGTTCACGACCACGATCGCGTTCGAGAATAGGTAGCCGAGGAAGATCGCCGCCGTCCCGAAGACGAGCACCTGGAACACTGGCGCCGATGCCTCGAAGCCGGGCGCCACGAGTGCCATGATGTCGCGTGCCGTGAACATGGTAACGACCACAATCGGTAACGCGCTCAGGAGGAGCGTTTCGAACCCGCGTTGAAGGACCCGCCCAAACCGCGCACGGTCGGTCATGAACGCGCTGGCCAAGATCGGCGTCAACAGCCCCGCGAACAGGGCGGGGAAGCTAATGAGCGCCTCGAATACCTTATAGGGTGCGCCGTAGATGCCCACATCGTGTGCAGAGTAGTACAGCGAGAGGATAATGGTGTCTGCCTTGAAATACACGACGTTAAAGACGATCGAAAGCGCGATGGGCCAGATCATAAGGAGGATCTTCCTCCACATCACGGGATCATACGCGAGATGGAAGCGAATGAGCCGCCGCGCCCAGAACGCCGTGATCGCGAACGTGATGAACGATGAGAGCACGACGGTCCAGACGATGCCGAGAAGTTCAGCGCCCATCCTGATCGCGAGCATGGTCGCCCCGAGGAGCACAACTCGTCCGATCACCTCGCCGGAAATGAAGCGGCCGGTATGGAGCGTCTTTTGGAATATGCCAGCGAGCACTTGCGTTAGCGTGACGAACAGCGTCGACAATGACAATGCGACGACTGCCAACTTCACCACTGCCGGGTAGGGGAAGAACAGGACGACCAACGGCGCGATACCGAGGATGATGACCGCGGTCACGAGCCGTAGCGTGAACACGTTACTGACCAACGCCGCTTCATCGATGCCTGGCTCACCGAGCGACTTTGCGAGGTACACGTACAGGCCCATATCAACAGCCGTACCGAAGAATTGGAGGAAGGCAGTTGCCGTCGTGAACGAACCATAGCCATCGACACCGAGGTGACGCGCCACCAACACGAACACGAGGAGCGCGAGAACGATGCTCGCAAGCCTTCCGACCAACTGGTAGAGCGTATTGTGCGCGACCGAACGGGTGAGCGACATTCGTACGACAAAAGTGATCAGCTGACCGCACGGAGCGTATCATTTTTTGTCTGTTCGGTCAACGTAATAATTGACGTGAACATGCATTTATGATATACTGTTTCGAGTATCGTGAATACAAAACGAGGACACATTCGTACGACTAATCAGTGTTACGTTTCCGTCGAAAAGATGGGAGCGTCGATGGGTGAGGAACGACCTCACACTTTTTTTCGCATACTCACCAACTGATCGCATGTCACTCTCCTCACTCTCACGCACGTTCGCCTTCCGCACCGCGCTCATCATCGTCTTGATCGGCGTTATCGCCTCCGCCACGAACGGCGTTCAGGCGGCGGCGACCAAGGTCACCGCTCCGGCACTCGTCGACCACGCACTCCTCACTGCCGTCTCGAACCGCGTCGTGGTCCTCCCGCCAGGCAAAGCCGCGACGGTGTGGTTCGATTTCAAGAACACTGGCACCTCGACATGGACCAACGTCGACCCGCACCCGATCAGCCTCAATACCGATAACATCATGTTCCGGAAGAGCAAGTTCGAGACCACGAAATGGCGCGCGTCATGGCGCCCGACACGACTCATGCAGAAATCGGTGAAACCAGGAGAGACCGGCCGTGTACGGTTCGCGATCAAGGCACCGAACAAACCGGGTGTATGGCGCGAGAGCTTCGCGCTCGTCAAAGACAAAGGAACCCGCATCCCAGGAGGCAGCGTCGAGTTCATCATCGTCATCGGCACGAAAGTGGACAACACGGACGCGATCTACCAGGCCGTGCCAACACAATCGCAACTGTCGTTCTGGGTCAAACCAGGCGCGCAGATCTACCAGGCGGTATCGTTTGTGAATAAAGGGAAGGCGACCCTGAGGAACGAAGGGTGGGGGGCCATCACGCTCAGCCATTTCGGCCCAAGCTATGTCCTGCCACCTTCACCGGTCGATGTAGGCGTCACGCCGGTGCCTAATGCGATCCTCAACCCGGCTCGGCAGGGAGGGACGACGACTGCCACGATCGACATGACCGCGCCGACCGCGCCGGGGACTTACATCGACACCTTCACCCTGAACGGTCCGTACGGTCCTGTGGCGGGAAGTACGATCACCGCTACCGTCACCGTCAGCGACGACCAACAACCGCCGCTCGCCGCGGAACCGGTCCTCAGGGTCGGCATCTACGCGCCGGTCAAGCCGGTCATCGTCGCGGCAAGCGCGCCGTTCGAAGCGCGCAACGCGACGACCGGAGAAGTGCTTGCGACCGTACAAGTGGGCCAGACGGTGACGACCACCTATGACGCAACCAAATCAACATACAAGGTCGAGCTTCCGACGGAAGTCAAAAATATTCCCGACGCGGTTCGCTTCGTCCCGCTCACAGCGGATACAATTATGGAGATCCAGAGCTACTCGGATAAGCGCTCAACGACGATCAATGGCGTCGCGATGACCGTCAACGACAACAAGTTCCGCGGTACGATCGAGGTCCGGTATGCCACCGCAACCCAAAAACTTTGGGTGATCGACGAGTTGCCGATCGAGCAATACCTCAAAGGACTCGGCGAGACTGGCAGCAAATCACCGGTCGAGTTCGCCAAAACGCTCATCACCGCGGCGCGCAGCTATGCGATGTTCCATTATTTCTATGGTGCAAAACACCGCGCGGAAAATTATCAGATTAATAGCACCACCGATCAGGTATACCGCGGCTACAACTACGAGATCCAGACGCCTAACATCACGCAGGCCGTCACGGAGACGCGCGGCATGGTGGTCACACACCCATCAATGATCGACGACAAGAACATCATCGGCGTCATCGTCGCGGCATACTCATCCTGCACCGACGGTCGAACCCGAAGCTACGTTGAGCGGTGGGGTGGCGATCCAAACCAGTATCCTTACCTTGTATCAGTTCCTGATCCGCTCGGCATCTGCAGTGATGGCGGCTATCCGGCGAGCTACATGACCGGCGGTAGTGGCAACCACATGGTCGGCATGTCAGCCTACGGTGCTCTTAGGACGGTACAACAAAACGTTACGTACGACGCCGTATTGAAGTACTACTACACCGGCGTATCGATCCTCAGGGCCTACCTGTAGGGGATGGCGGGACCGACGGTGTCCCCGGTTGGGGTTTCCGTTCGATGCCCGTACGGGGCGCCTGTTTTGCGTACATGAGGATTTGCGATTGCATCTGTTCGACGTGGGGGACGTTGTGGACGATGAAGTTTTCCATCTCGCCGGCGCTCTCGATCGTGATCGTGCCGAACCCGAAGAAGCTCGAGAGCATGCCCTTCGTTTCGACGGTCACGTCCTGCACTTTATCGAGCGAGAGTTGCGACACGGTCCGCTTGAACATGCCGACCTGCTCGATCTGTATCACGCGCTCGTTCGAGAGGATGAGCATGTCGAGATAGTAGTCGAGCCAGTCCTGATAGGCGAGCAACAGCATGAGCAGCATGAATATTGACGCACCGAGGACCAATGCCGCACCGCCTGCGGAATCGACCGTAAACGACGCGACGCGACCTGAGGCGATGAGTACGACGATCACGACGATCGGAAGCGCCATGAAAAAAATCCAACGCGCCATCCTGCCGAATATGACGGACCAATGACGGTGCTGCATGAAGATGACCACTTCGTCCACGTGCTTGTCCGGAAAGGTGAGGGGTTTCGTCGTCATGTTGATCCCGTTGAGCTGGAAAGACCAGGAACGCCGATCGACATGGTCGATGACCAGTCGACATTACGGACGCTCACGAACGTAAACACCAGTACGAGTACCATCAAACCGACGCACAAAAAACTCATCACGTACGACGAGGTGCTCTTCGTGCCGAACCGCATCGCCTGCACCAGCACGAGAAGCGTGAACACACCTAACACGAGCACGATCGCGAGATACACGTAGAGGAACACTGCCAGTGGGATGCTCATTCAGACCTCCAACCGTTGTGCTTCGGGCGGCGGTGTACGTCCGAGGTGTTTATATGCTTCGCCTGTGGCGACCCGACCGCGTGACGTACGGTGCAAGAATCCGAGTTGCAGCAAAAATGGTTCGTACACTTCTTCAACCGTTTCGGTTTCTTCGGCGATCGCTGCCGCGATCGTGCTCAGCCCGACCGGACCACCATTGAACTTGTCGATGATCGTCTCGAGGATGCGCCGGTCGATCTCGTCGAGACCGAGCGGATCGATCGACAATGTCTCGAGCGCTTCGACGGCGAGCGTCTTATTGACCTTACCGTCCGCTTTCACCGCGGCGTAGTCGCGCACGCGCTTCAACAGGCGGTTCGCCACCCGTGGCGTCCGTCGGGCACGACGCGCGATCTCCTGCGCCGCCTCTGGTGCAAGCGACACGCCGAGTATCATCGCCGATCGCTGCACGATCTTTTCGATGTCGTTCGGCTGGTAGTAATCGAGACGGAACGTCAAGCCGAAACGGTCACGGAGCGGCCCCGAGATGACACTCATGCGCGTCGTCGCGCCAATGAGTGTGAAGCGCGGCAAGTCGAGCCGAATCGTCCGCGCGCCAGGACCCTTTCCAACCACAAGGTCGAGTTTGAAGTCTTCCATAGCGGGATAGAGCACTTCCTCGATGGCACGGTTCAAACGATGCATCTCATCGATAAATAAAATGTCACCGTCGGCGAGGCTTGTCAGGATCGCGGCGAGGTCGCCCGCACGTTCGATCGCCGGGCCGCTTGTGATCCTGATGCCGACACCGAGCTCGTGCGCGATCACGTACGCCAACGTCGTCTTGCCGAGGCCGGGATTGCCATGGAGCAAGACGTGCTCGATCGGCTCCTTGCGTTGTTTCGCGGCCGCGAGCGCGATCTTCAAATTTGCCTTGATCGCGTCCTGGCCGATGTAGTCTTTGAGCGTCTTCGGACGCAGGGTCAGGTCGATTGCCTGATCCTCGCTCTTGAGTTCCTCGGAGATGACGCGTTCGTCTTCCATCACGCTCAGCATACCATTTTGCAACGTCAGGAACAATCAAAACTCCCTGCGTAGTACAGGTATTGACAGCTTTCGTACCACATGCTAGTATTGCCTGTTCGCTACAAAAGCCGCTCCGTATCTCGGGGGCACGACAAGCATGGGGATTATACACCGGTTGGCCTGGGGCAACCTCGGCTCATCCAATATATAATCTTCTTGCCCCTGAGGTATGGCGTGGTTTTTTGGTATACGGTGGCCGCGTCTACGGCGATGTGTTGATAGTCGCGTTCGTATTCGTGTTCGTGTTGACCGATGCGTTCGTGTTGATATTGGTATTCGTATTGGTGTTCACGTCGGCATTCACGGTCGAGTTCGTGTTTACGTTCGCATTGGCATGTGAATTCACGTTGCTATTCTTGTTCGAGTTAGCATTGGAATTGCCATTCGTATCTTTTGGCGACGACAATTTTTTCACACCGACCGCGCACACCGCCTGCCACGGCCGATAATGACTCTTGAACACTTGCGTCTTCACGCTGCCGTCGGCGTACGTCACGGTGTAGGTGAAGTCTGCGTCCGCGCCGGTGTGCGCATGCTCGGTGCACTTCGTCGTCCCGACTGGGATATCGGTCGACTCAATCGTCTGCTGCGGCGGGGGAGCTACGAAGTTATAAACACGCGGCGTCGTGGTCGTCTCAATACGTTTGTCCTTCGTCCCCCACAGCTCGAACGTTAGCTTATCACCATCGACGTGCGCTTGGATCAGAAGGTACCCGGCGTAATCGTTCTTGAACCTGAAATCGGGTTTCGGCTCATAGATTGTGGCGTCCATTCCGGCGGGCGGTTCGTAGTAGCTCACGCGATAGGAATGGTTCTGCCGTTCGAGCACCGGCAACCCCGCGTTCATCACGGCACGAAAGAACGTCGTCCCGATCTGACAAAGGCCGCCACCGAACTCGGGCGTCGTCTTGTTACCGAGGATCACAAGTTCCTGAAGATATCCTTTTGACGCGTCGACCGGACCGACCGCTTTTATCGTCGAGAATTCCTCGCCGGGTTTGATAAGCAAGCCGTTCAACAGGTCCGCGCCAACCTGGATGTTATGGCGCCGGTTCGCGGGACTTCCCGTGAAACTCGTGGTCGCCGTGCCGACAATCTCCCTGATGCCAAGGTTCGAGATGTTGTCCGCGCCTGCCTGCGCGACCACCGACTTCATGGGCAACGTGATGTCTTTCGTACCGTCCATGAGTCCACTCGCAAGGGCCGTATACGCACCGTCAGCGTCGAGCTCGCTGCCGTTACTTCCACCGTTCAATTCCTTCACGACGCCGTTGTCGATATAGAATCGCGCATTCTTCGACGGCACGTTCACCTGCGGCGCGAGCGCCGTCACGTAAGCAGTCAGGATATCGTGCGCGACCGACAAGGTCGGTGACTTGTTCGACTTCGCCTTGACCGGCGCGAGCCAGGTCACGAACGTCGACGGTTTGACCGTGATCGTCTGAGTGCCTGCGTAGAGCGACATCGCCCCTCCGTCAACGAGATGTTGCACGTCGGAGATCAAGGATGATGCTTCCGATCCGGACATCGATGGTTGGACCTCTTTTAACGTAGCCGGGATCTGATCGGATGTGAACATCTTCACCCCTTGCTCCACGGTGCGTTGTAGTCCCACGGCGTCGAATACCTTACCGGCTTTCGAGGTCGTGACGCCGATGGTGCCATTCGCGTGGATTGTGTAACCAGGTTCGACGACAGGCGTCTCGTACTTTCCCAATGCGCGCTGTATCGCGATCGTCAGGGCATCATGATCCAGTAAATATGTCGGCGTCAGTGCGCCCGGGCGCCATGCTAACATCCTCAACCGATCCCACGAATCTTGTAGAAACGATTTGTGGTGTCCTACGGCGAACGCCGCATCGGTCGACGCCGTGACGTCATATGTCAGGATATCGGCCGCAAGACCAAGGCCGTTCGAATCGATCAACGTGAAATCAACGGGTACCTTCGTCGTCCCATACATGAACGTCACGCCGTTGTTCTCGACTTGATCGACGGACTGTTGGATCGACTTTTCTGCGTTGGCATACGACATACCGCCAAGATCGAGACTACCGACATGCACGCCCGGCAACACCTTGTCCGCATAGACATACTGGACCACCGCATCGGCCGCCAGTACCACCGCAAACACGCCGACTACGATGACGGTTGGTAATATTGCGCGGTGCTTCATGAGTCCGCGGATGGAGCGTGAGTGCTTATTCGCCATGGCTATGGCTGTTACTCGTCCTCGTCCGGTTCCTCGTGAACCTTGATGCTTTTTGCGCGTGGCTTGTCCGCCTTCGGCAGTATGACCGTGAGAATACCGTTCTTGAGCTTCGCGGCTACCTTATCGGCCTTCACGTCGTAGGGAAGTATGATCGACCGCGAAAAGCCGCCCCAGTAGCATTCCTGGTAGAAGTACTGCTGTGTCGGGACATCCTGCTCGCGTCGTCGCATGCCACGGATCGTCACCATATCGTTGTTCACGGTGATATCGATGTCCTCGACGCGAACACCGGCCAGCGTCGACTGGATCACGACGTCGTCTTCGGTCTGGTACACATCGACTGCGAGCTGACCTTCAAAGTTGCCGTTCAGCCACTTGTCTTCGGATGGTTGCCCGGTCGGGATCGATGTCTGCGCAGTTTCGCGGTTTTTTTCGCTCAACACCGTGCTAAAAAACTCGGCAGCGTCATCCTTCTGCTGAACTTTCATGGTGGTGGTGTTTTTTGCCATATGGTCGCCTCCTTGTATCACCTCAATAGTATAGTGATTTTCCTTGGGTATGACAACAGTCCATCCTGAAAAATAGCGGGGTATTGTCTCAACCGAGAAAAACCGCTAGAATCCTCCTGCAATGGCCGGCACATCGCCGAGCCATGACCGTGGCCCTATCGTCTAACGGTTAGGACATCGGCTTTTCAAGCCGGTAATCGGGGTTCGATTCCCCGTGGGGCTACCAGACGCAGTGTTGGCTGCTTGCGGGGACAGGCGGGTGGTGTAAGCTACCGAAGGCCGCCATGGGGTCGGTTGGTCTCTGTGTTCCGAACGATGGCGTGGTATCGGTCGCAAATGCTGCCCTCGCCGGTCTCGACGGATATCATTCTCGACTTGACGTTGGCTTGGATCCCGCCCCGGCGCGGTATCCAGCTGCAACGCATTTCCAAGGAAGCACTGCTGGCTCGGGCACCGCATGCAATCTTGAGGAACTCAAGCACACGATGATTGCGAATGCGGTCTTGGACATCATCACGACACACAGCTTGCCGAGTATGCCGGAGGTGGCCCAGACGCAGGGAGCTCTCCGTACTTCAGCGACCGATGTCGGGAGCCAGGCGCAGGTGGAGGTGGCTGCATTCGATGGTGTTCTCGGTGCGGGCGTGGCCCGCATCGACTCGCTAGTGTTGGGGGAGTCCGGGGCGCTCACGCTCCTACAATCCTCAGACCTTGGGAACACAACGCTGGCTGCGGTGAGCCCGAGCGGGATACGATTTTCGCCAGCCGACACCGTCTCCGGAACGGTAAGCTATGAGGGCGATGCGGCTGCCGGACTCCAAGCCCTGACTATTCTGGGTGCCGAAGCCGGCAAGTGGCTGGTCCAGTCCACAAATGCGTTAGCAAGCGCTCAGGACTGCGGCATAGACGCATACGCGTACGTCGACACCGTTCTAACGGCGACAGTGGTTCCCGATC
>CAINXF010000169.1 GCA_903854795.1 Candidatus Kerfeldbacteria bacterium | reverse complement strand
CAAGGGACGATGCCAGCCTCGTTCATCCGTTCGATCCACGGAACGAGATTGTTGTTCATCAGGGATTCACCGTAGTGGTTGAGCCCCACAGATTTCTGCCCGAGCTTCAAGAGGACATCAAGGCAACGGTCGAACACCTCAGCCGACATGAAGCCGCGACGACGAGTCATCTTGGTCTGGCCGCAGTATGAGCATGAGCGGTTGCAGTAGTTCGTCAGCTCGATCTGAACAATGGACTTCATCGCTACCCCTCAGTGTGGCTGATACTTTTTTTGAATCCACAGCGCATACAGATAGAACAAGCCGACCGGCGTCACAACACCGAGAACGAATCCCAAGAGAAAAAGCATAGTCACCTCCACCTGCGAAGATATTATCGGAGTATTATCTTGTGGGCAATAAAAAAGGCCCCGACCTCAAAAGAGATCAGGGCAGGAGTCATCCCTCACACACTTGGAGTCTATCAGAACGGAATAGCGTTACATGCCACACTCAGCGCGGTATTGATCGAGGAATTACCACGACAATCCCACGACTTCGGAAGCGTAGACAGGCCCATGTTCACGACCATCGGGACCAAGATGGGACAGACAATCATAGCGATAGGGCCAGCCATGAGGTCCTTCTGGCATTGGCCGTGCTTCTCCATGTAGTTGATGAAGTCGTCTTGCATGGTTCCCACGTTCTTGCAGCCGAGGGCAGAGGCGAACCCGACCGCTGCTTTGTCCGTATACGGTTTCATCTTCGAGCATGGTTGATCCTTGCAGCCGACGAACAGGAGCATGGTCACGATGATGAGAAGCCACTTCATTTTTTGTCTCCTTGTTTGATCCAGAAGCCTTGATGACACAAGTAATGGTCGATGTACTTATCGAACTCAGCGAGGTACTTGAACCCATTCTGGCTGAGAACGTTGTCGATGTCGAGCGGCACTTCGGTGCCAAGGTCGTGCGTCCCAAGGATGTCGCCTTCGAGACACAGCTTCATCATGGCATGGATCTCTGCGACTTTGTTCCCGTTATCTGTGTAGAACAGAACGGGCCCACAGATTTTCGATCTCCACAACAGTATGTCTTGGTAAACGTCATGCGAGAACACGCCGTCGACTATCAGCTCCCTGTCCCAATACTCCGCATTGGTGAAGTTGGCTTGAGGGAAGCGGTCGATGCCCAAACACTCGACCTGCATACCCACGCCCATGAACTCTGCGCCTTTTTGGCCGCAGCCAATGACGACAAAGCCAGCCATCTTGCCGTTGACGACAGCCGAGAGAAGATCAAGCTCACAGAGGCGGTGCATACCGATGCCCGCATGAGGGCCTTCTCTGACCAGACCTTCATCGTGTAAGCGTTGATCCCATGATCTCATGCCATCACCTTGTTATAAACCCAGCGCATCTGTTTGTACCAATGCCGATGAGGATACATACTCATCACCGACTGGCGAATCAGTTCGCAAGCATAGTTTCTATTGCCCGGATGAGCGTCGATCTTAGCCTTCAGATAGGTAAGAGTGATTTTCTTTGGGTCTTTGTCCCATCGTTTCATTTCATCCCCTTAATCGCCGCCTTGTACCGGGCGATCTCGGCCTTGTGTTCCATCCAGTTGAGAACGCGACCTTGCCATGCCCACAACCGTTTCAACTCGGCAAACTCAAAGCGGATACGGCACATGATGATGCCTTGATCGTCACGCGAGATGTGAGCGATCGTTTTGCCCTTTGACTTCAAGTCAGCAGGTTTCCTAATTCTCATTGAGCACCCCCTAGTGATAAGTGGACCTGAAGGTAGGCGTGTAGTGACGCCTCGTTTTATTTGCCCCGAATCCCATACGCGAACTGGGCATCTCAGGTTTGACCGCACCATACGTATACCACTACGTAAACCGGACAAATTCCCTTCAGGATGATTAGCGTTTCAGATTACTCATCCACGCATCCACTCACAAAGATAATATCGAGGTATCATGTCGCAGTCAATAGGAGAATGAGCCGATGTTCCATTGGTTTTGGCCGAGCATACTGACAGGCTCGAAGTCGAAAGATTTCTTGTCGCCGAACAGTTTGCTGATGCCTTGAGTCATTGCGTCCACGATGTCGTCGTGCTTGACGTTCGGGAACGCGGCGAACTGCTCAACGATGAGGTCGGACCACGGTGCGGCGTCCTTCGAGGGCAAGTAAAGATTACCAGCCTCGATGCGGGGTGAAATGGCGTTGACGCGATCTTCCTTGGACCCGACCGGGCGGATACCGATGAGGCCAGGAATTTTTGACTTGAGGTAGTCGAGCGTGGCGAACCCGTTCGCGGCCTTTTCGACATATTTGGCGGTCGCTTGCGGCCATTTTTCCGACATCGCCCGAACTGCGGCGAGCGTTTGGGTGAACGTCATGCGCTGGTTCAACAGGTCGAGGACATAGATTTCGGATCCTTTTTTGCCGAGGACGACACACGCGACCATGTCCGACCCCTCGCCATTGGTGAAAGTCAAATCCCACGACATGACCACGCGATCGAATTCATCCGGGCGTTGGGTGTAGTAACGCCACCATTCGCGCTTGACCATGAGGCCTTCAGCGGGCGCGGGCTTTTGCTGGAACACGGCTGAGAACATCATTTCGCCGAGGTTGGTTCGTTGCTCCCTCATGTGCTTGGCACCGAATTCGGACGGCCACAGCAATTCACCGTGTAGTCGCGGGTCCTCGGGCATCAACCCGCCTTCCGCGACAGCGGGCAAGCAAAGCACCGTCCATTGGGTGCCGTCCTTCGATGCGAGGTCGAGGAGCCTCCCAGCGAGGTCGTCTTCGTGCCAGCGTGTAAGCGTGACCAGCACCCTGGCGTCTTTCTGCATCCGAGTGGCGAATGTCGTGGTGTACCATTCCCATTGGGCGTTCCTGATGGTGAGCGACGTGGCTTCCTTTTGATTCTTGAGTGGGTCGTCGATGATCAGGAGCGAACCGCCCATGCCGGTGATGCCTCCCCCGATGCCGGCCGATCTGTAAACACCGCGACGCCCAACGATTTCAAATATGTCAGAGTTGCGTAACCATGCACCATTTGCCACGGTTTTGATGTTTCGACCAAACAGGCGTGAGTCGGGAAACAGTTCCTCGTATGACTCCGAGTCGATGATGCGCTGCACGTCGCGGTTCATCCGAGCAGCCAAGGAATCCGAGTACGAGCAACTGATGATCATTTCGTCCGGGTTGCGTCCCATCGCGTAAGCCGGGAGGCGACGGGAAACCAATTCGGATTTGGTGTGTCGTGGCGGGGCAAAGATCATCAGGCGTTTGATGTCGCCGCTGACCAATCGCTCAAGGTAGGAACACATGAGGCGATGATGCCAATTCTCGCGAAAAATCGGGAACGTGTACCGAGTGAAATCAAGAAGATTCGACCGAGCCTTGTCCATTTTGTCGTGCTTCAGCAGCTCGATCAACTCGGCCTCTTTGACCGACAGGACGCCCGACCTATTCTTCGCTTTCCTCAGTCGATCCTGTTCGACCGTATTTTTCAGCGAGGGCGGGATCACTCAACAGCTCCTTGATGCGTTTTTCACGTTGCTCGGCGGTCAAGGTCGAAACGTGGCCCGACGTGTCGATCGCCCCTTCGTGGACTACACGTTCCTCGGTTCGCCATCGTAGGCGCGTCTGCAGCCAGAACTTCGTCATTGATTCGTGCTTGCCATCGGCGGCCATTTGGTACGCACGTCCCGTTATCATCGTTGCTGCCTTGGCTTTGCCTCGCTCTATTGTCTCATTGATACGCGGGTCTTTGGCCTGATAGCGATAGAACGTAGGCCGAGAAACGCCAAGATAATCCGCTATTTGCTCGGTTGTGAGGCCATACCCGGCGAGTTTTTCGATCGTTTCAAGGACGGACGGAGTGATAGTCACTATTGGTTTTCGTTGACGACGTTTCGCGGGCACCATTTTCATCCTCCTTGTGAGGCCATCGCCCGTGGCAAAGGGGACAGATACCGAGAGCGGCTTCAACGGCGTGGGCGACGAACATCGTGTACCGATCTTGGCGCATCAATTCCGCTTTGGTCGCGGGTGAGATGGCGAAGCTGACGACTTGTTTTTTTTCCTTGGGAGTACTCATGCTGTTGAGCGTAGCATGATATCTGGATGTTATGCAAGCGTGTTGGGAACACAAAAAAACCGACGCCACGGTGGCGCCAGTTTCCGGCTGGTAATGGTGCGGTTTACATTTCTTTGAGCGTGGATTGCAATTCAAATCGCTTTTGTGCAGCGAGCAACCCGGCAGCGCAGCGGTTTTCGTGCGTTCGCTTGATGTGAACATCCAATGATGCCAAGGCGACTTGTTCGTCAAACAGATAAACGCCATTGCGCTTGCCCACGGGAGGACATTTGTTGCGTTGAAGGGCGCACGAAATCCCTGAGGGGCTGTATTTTTTGCCGAATTTGGCTTCGACGACGGGAATCAATTCTTGGACGGTGAGGTATCGGGTTCCCGTGACGGGGTCGGCGGGTT
>CAINXF010000168.1 GCA_903854795.1 Candidatus Kerfeldbacteria bacterium | reverse complement strand
CCTGTCTCAGGTCAATACCCTGGCGGAATCGGGCGCGGCTGCTGATGCAGCCGGAAGCTCGTCCGGGCCGACGAACACGCTCGCCGAGTCGGGATCTGCGGCAGATATTGCTGCGCTCGCAACCATCTTTCTTAACAGCCTGGCGGAATCGGGTTCAAGTTCAGACGCGCTCCTGACTCAGCAACAGGCGCTCGCCCAACTGGCAGAAGCCGGCGTCGCGGTGCTGTCGCTTCAGAACGCTCTTGCGGCATCGCAAGCGATCGCCGAGGCACTCTCGGCACTGGATTCGATTCAAGTCGGCGGACCGGTCGGAGCGACCATCGCCGAAGCGGCTGCGGCCGCGGCTTCGTTCGCCTGGGCGACGAATCTGACCGGGATATTTGCCGAACTGGATCGCACATGCGTCGTTCGTCGCATCGAACGGGTTTTCATCGCCTCGACCATCGCGCGAGCCGTTCATTCGGACGCGAATTCGCGCCTAGCGCCGATTTCTAATCCACTGGCGCGCAGGACGATAGTGAAGAACAGCTCGAGGACATTGCACTAATGACGCAGGAGCTGCTCCGCGACGATTCATTGCCCTATCGCGAGTATGTGCAGCGTCCTGGCGAGATTCTCGACTACGCCTTCGAATGGTCGGAATTTTTGTCGTTGCGCTGGCTTCCGGGCGTCAATTTTGCCGCCAATTCGACGATTCGACCGGTTAACCAGACCGGATTTCAGTACAAAGCCACGACCGGCGGGTATTCGTCGAAATTCGAACCGAAATGGCCGACGCGGCTCGGTGACACGGTTCTCGACGGATCAGTGGTCTGGACTGCGGTAGCGATTGACACCACGAGCCTGCAATCGACGATTTCGGTCAGCGCATGGACGGCGGATGCCGGTTTGACGGTTCCGACGACTTCACTCACCGGAACCAATGCCACCGGCTTCGTCAGCGTCGCATCGCAGACGGCAGATGGCGATTATTACGTTAGAAACACGATCACGCTCGCAAACTCGATCCAGAAGATCGGTCTTTTGCTGATTCGGGTACGCGCCGGCAAGCTGTGAACCAGATCACCGTTTCCGTCGACCTGAACAAGGCGCTCGCAAAGCTCGGCAAGACGAAAGAGGAACTCACGAAAGAAGTTCCTCGTGCGCTGAACAAGGTTGGTGACTTCGGCCGCACTTGGGTCGCCAGGCGCATTCGCGAGATGTACGGCGCGCGCGTCGGTGCGTTGAAGAAACGCCTTGAGGTGAAACGCGCCACATCGAACAGCACGATGATCACCATTCGAGCGACTGGCAAGAAGATCAACTGGATCTACTTCGACGCTCGTGAAGTGGTTGGCGGTGTATCGGTAAAGGATCGTAAAGGCCGAAAGCTCATACAGGACGCGTTCATTGTGACGCTGAACGACGTGTCGCCCAACGGCGGGAACAAGTTCGTCGTAAAGCGCATGGCGGGATCGCGCCACGTCAGTCGAAGGATCAATCCAAAAGGATCAGATCTAAAGATCACGCTCCTGTCTGGTCCGAGCGTTGCCAACATGTTCCGCACCACGATCCGTGAGGATCAGCTGCGCAAGGTATTGCGTGACCGATTCCCTGGTGAGTTAGCAGAAGCGATTCGTTCGTTGAAGTATCGGACGCGATGACGCATGCGTTGCTTTAAAGCATCCCGATTATTTTGGGTCCCTCTGCGGCTGTGACCGCGCGGGTTGCGTAGCT
>CAINXF010000167.1 GCA_903854795.1 Candidatus Kerfeldbacteria bacterium | reverse complement strand
TGCAAGGTCGTATGTTCGTGCCGCCGTGAGTGCCTCTATGGTCCCAGGGCGTTGCGTTAGACCATCATCCGGTATAAGGGTGGTAAACCCAGCGTCTCGAAGTTCGCTGCGCACATGGTCGATACCACGGCCGCGCCCTCGTAAGGATACGCCATTGCAGTGAGGGCAGCGTGCGGGGATCTGCATCGATGCGGCACAGTGGCGGCAGACGAGCATGGTGCCGTCCTGTCTCAATGGCGTGCCGCACTGTGTGCATGATGGCACAAAACCACAGTCACGGCATTCAAGCGAACCGAATTCAGATCGGCGCTGATGGACGACTAGCGCGGTGCCGTCTCTACCAATGACGTTACGTAGTATGTCGGTAGAAGGTTCCGTTACGATCGCAAAGTCACCAAGCGTTCGCTGTTGCTCGAGGTCAATGAACGTGGTGGTGTGCGCCGTGCTTGTGTCGAGCGTACGGCTGATCGTGTAGCGCTGTGTAAGTCCTACAGAGGGCAACTTGCTCGTGAAGATGAGCTTTGCACCTGATTCCTTCGCAAGCATGGCAGCGACGCGTCGTCCGTCGTAACGTGGGTTGGGCTCTTCCTGTTGGTGACCATCTGCGTCCTCGTCGTCAACGATGATGGCGCCGAGGTGCGCGAGCGGTGAGAAGAGCGCTGAACGGGTACCGATGACGACCGATGAAGGAGCCGTACGTATTGCAAGGTACACTTTGCGCAACGCTACGGTGGTCATCGAATGATGGTAAAGGATCGCACTCTCGATCGATGCCGCAATGTGTGTAGCGCGTGCGATCGTCGGTACGATGATGAGTGTGGAACAATCTGCGGCAGTGAGTCGCTCGACGATATGCTTGTAGTACTGTTGTAGTGCCGTGTCCGCATGATACTTGATGACCGCCTCCTCGTGCGCGCCTGTCTCTTTATCAAGGAATTCAGTTATCGCACCATCGGCAGGTGGTTCACTGAGATGGTTAAGGTCAAGTGACGACTTCAATGGGAACGACGGTACCACGCTCTTGATGACGGTCGCTACCGAACAAAGGCTATCATTCGCGACGCGCTGTGCGACGCGTAGTTGGGCACGGGGGAGTATGGGCTCACCGCTCACCACTCGTAGCACCGGGAGTATTCGCTCCTTCGGCACGGTCGATGTCGGCTGCGTGCTCTCAACGACGCCGATGACCTTCTTTTTTCTGAATGACACGACCACAAGCGAGCCCGGTACGAGCAGCATTGTGTCGTCATAATGATAGTCGAACGCACCGATGCTCCGCGGGAGCCGCAGTAGGGGAATGACGCGTACGTACATGGGCTATGCGTTATGCGCGAGGGAGACGATGAATCCGATACCGAACGGACTCTCGTATGAGATCTTTTTTATCGCGAGGTTCTTATGTTTGATAATACCCGACCAGACCAGTAGCGGCGCATATCCGCACGCATCGGCAAGTTCGATCAGAATGTCGTCCATGCCGATGAGACTGCGATCGAGGTTCTTTTTTCGAAGCATCGACTGTACGTCCCGATCGAAACGTTCGCCCTCGGGTCGCGCGCCGCCGGCAGCCGCAGCCGATGCATGGTGCGAGAGCTCAGCGCTCACAAGTACGACCACGCGCTCCTTCGATTGGTGGAACGTTTCAGCGAGCATCGAACCCCAATGCACATGGGTCTGTCGGTCGAGCGTCGGTGACGTGCCGATCGGCAGTATCCCGACACGTTGCTCGAAGGTCGGAAAGAAGTTGAGTGGTACCGCGATGTCGTGCGACAGTATGTGCTCGTTCGTGAACCGTGCAGGAAATCCGTGGTCCTCAGCGCGTTCCATGATCTCATGGGCGAGCGTATGTGCGACCGGCCACGTCCGGTTTGTCACGAGATCGCCGAACTCAGAAAAGTCGGTGATGAACTCGGTCGCGGTTTGTATAGGGAACGAACTGACCGCGGAACTACCGT
>CAINXF010000166.1 GCA_903854795.1 Candidatus Kerfeldbacteria bacterium | reverse complement strand
TCTTCGGTGAACCTTGTGGATGGCGTCATGTGGAATGTCGGTTAAGGAGCTGTCGGGCGACGTTCTTTGCTACCACTGGGATCGATAGCGCACCGTCGATGCGCACGAGCATGCCGCGCTTTTCGTACCATCGTATGAGTGGCGCCGTAAGTGTGCGGTACTGTCGGAGACGTTTCTTCACCACGACCGGCCTGTCGTCCTCGCGAACGATCAACCGTGCGCGAAGCGCCTTCGGCGCAGGCTTGTATTTCACATGATAGATCGTACCATCCGGCGCCATACGTCTCCCACTCAAGCGTATGACCGCCTCACGATCGGATAACTCAAGCGCGACAACAAGGTACGCGTCATCATACAACGTGGAGAGGAACCTCGCCTGCTGGATCGTCCGGGGGAACCCATCGAGCACGAACCCGTCCTTGCAGTCCGTCCTATTGAGCCGGTCACGCACCACCGCCATGACGACGGCATCCGGTACCAACGTACCTGTCGCGAGCAGCCGCGCGATCTTCTTTCCCAGCTTCGTCTGCCGTTTGAGGTGCGCACGAAAAATGTCGCCCGTCGACACGTGTGGCACATGGTGTCGCCGAGCCAACAGCTCCGCCTGTGTCCCCTTCCCTGATCCCTGCGGCCCGAGGATGGCGATGCGGAACGGTTTCGTATGACGTTTGACCTTGGACATGGTACGGTTGACCTTTCGGATCGATTGTCGACGGCCGCCAGTCAATTGTGCAACATTAGAACCCTTCGTAGTCGCGCATGACGAGCTGCGCATCGATCTGCTTGACGGTCTCGATCACAACCGAAACGACGATGAGAAGGCTGGTGCCGCCGATGATCAACGTCTTGATGCCGGTCGCGGACTGCATGATGTTCGGCAAGACCGCGATGATGCCCAGGAACAACGCACCTGCGAGCATGATGCGATTCGAGACATAACCAAGGTACTCAGCGGTGTTCTGACCAGGTCGTATACCAGGAACGAACCCACCTTGCTTCTGGAGATTCTCTGCGATCTGTTGCGGATGGAACACAACCGAAGTGTAGAAGTACGTGAACGCCACGACGAGCACGAAGTAGAGCCCGGCATAGAACACCGGATTCTGGAACAACGTGATGGTATGGACCGCGACCGTGGCGAGCCAACCAATATGTGAGTGCTGAAAGAACTGGGCGATCAGCGGGGGGAACACGACCAGCGACACCGCGAAGATAATCGGGATTACGCCTGCCTGGTTCACGCGAAGCGGTAGGTGCGTATCGACGCCGCCGAACACACGGTTACCTCTGATCCGACGTGCGTATGATACCGGGATGTTACGTTGCGCTTCGGTGATGAAGACGATACCCGCAATGGTCACGAGGAACACGCCGAGAACCAGAATATAGGTGAATATCTTCGTCGAATCGAACGTTGACAGCGTCTGCTGCACCTCCGACGGGATACGCGCGACGATACCGGCAAAAATGATGAGAGAGATGCCATTGCCGATCTTCTTCTCGCTGATGAGTTCACCGATCCACATGAGGAACAAGGTGCCTGCCGTAATCGCGATGATCGCGGTAATCAACTCGAAGTGCGAGATGCTCGGAAGGATACTCCCGTTCTGCTGCCGTAATAGCGAAATCGTCGCGAAACTCTGCAGCATCGCGAGCGGGACCGTCAGGAGCCACTGCCATTGGTTGATGCGTTCCTGGCCCTGCTCGCCCTCCTTCGAGAGCTGTTCGAGCGACGGGATGATCATCGTCAGGAGCTGGAAGATGATCGACGACGTGATGTATGGACCCACGCCGAGCATGACGACCGAGAAGTTGTCGAGGCCGCCGCCGGAGAACACGTTAAAAAGGCCGAGGAGTTGGTTCGAGCTGAAGAACTTACGGAGCGCGGTGATGTCGACGCCCGGGATCGGAATGTGCGCGATCACGCGGAAGACGAGGAGCATCGCCAGCACGAACAGCACCTTCATTCGAAGGTCTCGTACGCGCCATATTTGTGTAAGTTTTTCCAGCACTCGGTCCCCCTGCGGTTAATCCGTTGCCTACTCTTTTTTCGGCGCTGCCGGAACGAAACCCATAATCACGGCCTTGCCACCTGCTTTTTCGATCGACTCACGGGCCGTCGCCGAAAAAGCGTGCGCGCGTACCGTCAATTTTTTGGTCACCTTCCCCATACCGAGTATCTTAACACCACGGTCGGCGGAACGCAGGAGCCCTTTGTGCACAAGTTCGGCCATACCAATAGTGGCGCCGTCACTAAAGTGCAGCTCGAGTTCCCGTACGTTCACCGGGACCAATTTTGCCGTAAGGCTCGTAAAGCCACGGTTCTTTGCGACACGCTCCATAAGTGAGCGCATGCTGCGACGGATGAGACCGCGCGTGCCGCCCGTGCGGGAACGCTGCCCCTTCGTACCGCGGCCGCTCGTGGTGCCACGTGAGCCATTGCCACGGCCGACCCGACGCCGACGAGGGCGTGAACCGGGGGCGGTAGAGAGTGTGTGTAGTGTGAGGGGTTGTGTCATACCTTCTCCTGCAGTCTCTTTTTCAGTTGCTCACGGGTGGTGAGGAGTCCGAATGCCTTAAGCACTGCGTAGACGTTGTTTACCTTGTTCGATGACCCGAGCATCTTCGCGATGACGTTCTTGATACCGACCAGCTCCATGATCGAACGAACGGGCCCGCCAGCGATGACGCCGCTCCCTTTCGGAGCGGGTTTGAGCAGGACGTGCGCCGCACCGAACTTCACCAATATAGTGTGCGGTATCGACTCTTCGACGATCGGGATCGAGATGAGCTTCTTGCGGGCTAACGTGGCGCCTTTGTTCACTGCGCCAGCGACGTCGAGACCTTTACCGATGCCGACGCCGATACGACCCTTGCCGTCACCGATCGCGACGAGCGCGCGGAATCGCATTCGCTTTCCGCCTGCGACGACACGGGCGACGCGACGGATGTCGATCACCTTCTGTTGGAATTCCTTTTCCTCGCGCGGGCCGTCATTGCGTCGCCGACCGCCGGAACGTCGTTGTGGAAAATTCGCCATAGTTAGAACGTGAGTCCTTCCTCGCGCGCGCCATCGGCGAGCGCTTTAACCTGTCCGTGGTATGCATGGCCGCCCCGGTCGAAGACCACTGCGGCAACGTGCGCTTCCTTTGCGCGTTTTCCGATCAATTTACCGACTTCTTTCGCCGTCGCGATGGTCGCCGCTTTCTTACTTTTCGTGAGCGTTGCGTCCGACGCAGCGGCGAGCGTCTTCCTGTTCACGTCATCGATGATCTGTGCGCTGATGTGCTTCAAACTCCTGAACACGACGAGCCGTGGCCGTTCAGACGTACCGAACACCTTTGCACGTACTCGTGCGTGTCGATGACGTCGTTGTCCTTTTCTGTCGAGTGTCGTTGCCATATGTTACTTTGCTCCTGCGGTCTTTACGACTTTTCCGGCCTTCTGACGGACGAACTCGCCTACGTACCGGATGCCTTTGCCTTTGTACGGCTCGGGTGGACGATGCTTCCTGATCTTCGCTGCGGTCTCACCGACGAGCTGCTTATCGATACCGGCGATGGTGACGATGTTCTTTTCAACGACCGCCGTGATGCCCTCGGGAAGCACGAACTTGATCGGATGGGAAAAGCCGAGGTTAAGAAGAAGATCCTTGCCATCGGGCGCTGCGCGGAAACCGACGCCGCGAATCTCGAGCTGCTTCGAAAATCCCTTCTGTACGCCCTCGATAAGATTCGAGAGCAGTACGCGGTAGAGCCCCCAAAGCGCGCGATCGCGCTTGTCATTGGGATTGGCGACCGTCACTGATGCCACGGTGCCATCGATCGCGATCTTCACACGCTCATGCATCGGCAACGAGAGCGTGCCTTTCGGTCCTTTGACGACACATTGTGCACCATCAAGGGTCACAGTGATACCATCGGGGATTTGTACGGGTTGTTTGCCTACTCTGGACATACGATTATTGCACCTCGCAAATTACTTCTCCGCCGAGCTTCCGACGCCGCGCTTCGCGGTTTGTCATCATGCCCTGCGATGTAGAAATCACGGCCATGCCGAAGTTATTCGCGACGATCGGGAGTTCGGTCCGACCGACGTACACGCGACAACCTGGCGTACTGATCTTCCTGATAGCGCTGATCATACCGCGACCTTCCTCATCGTACTTTAACGTCACGATGGCGGTCATAGGTGGTTCTCCTTGTACCTCGACCGCGCCGATCCAACCTGCGTCGGAAAGGACTTTAAGCACGGCCACCTTAACCTTCGAGAAAGGTACGCTCACGGTAGGTGATTTTATCATTGTCGCGTTACGAATACGCGAGAGCAAGTCGGCGATGGGGTCTGTTGAAAGCATCATACGGTCAATTGTTGGTTACCAGCTCGATTTCATCACACCGGGCACGTCGCCACGGTTGACGAGTTCACGGAAACAGATACGGCACAGTTTGAACTTACGCATATAGCCATGGCGACGACCGCAGCGCCAGCACCGATTGACGGACCTGGTCGAATACTTCGGTGTCTTAAGCGATTTCGCGACTTGTGCGGCAGTTGCCATAGTAAATGGTTACTTAGTGTCTCTGAAAGGGAATCCGAGGGAAGCGAGCAGGAGTTTGCCTTCGGCGGCGTTGCGAGCGGTGGTGACGATAGTGATCGCGATGCCATGGGTCTTCTCGACACTGTCACCGGCGATGTCCGGAAAGACGATGTGCTCCTTCAGTCCGAGCGTATAGATGCCGCTCTGGCCGAACGACGCGGGGCTCACACCACGGAAGTCCCTGACACGAGGCAACGCGGCGTGTACGAGCTTGTCGATGAAGTGACGCATGCGCGGGCCTCGAAGGGTCACCATCGCACCGATCGGCATGCCTTCCCTCAACTTAAATGTGGCGATCGATTTATGCGCTTTCGTGAGGACCGGCTTCTGGCCGGTGATACGCTCGATCGTGTGTACGACCGCATCGAGCTCCTTCGGGTCCTTCGACGCCCTACCGACACCGACGTTGATGACCACCTTGGTCACCTTCGGCACCGCGTTCGGGTTCGTCCGCTTCGTAAGCTCTTTGAGCGCCGGAACTGCGACCTTCGAATACCGCTCCGAAAATATAGGCATGTTCTTCATAGTACCTCGTTACATTTCGCGCAGGCGCGGACCTTTTTGTCACCAACCGTCTTTATCGACGGCCTGGTGATCTTCCCACACTTTCCGCAGACCAACTGGACATTCGAGTAATCGATGGGCGATGCGAATTGGATCTTCTGACCCTTCTCATGTTCCCGCCGAGCGCGCACGTTCTTCGTCATAACGTTCAGGTTCTCGACGACGATCCTACGATCCTGCGTGAAGACCTGGAGCACCTTGCCGCGCTTGCCACGATCCTTGCCGGCCATGACCTGAACCATGTCGTCCTTCTTGATACGGAGTCGCATGCTCATAGGACCTCCGGTGCGAGGGATACAATCTTCGTGAAGCCCTTGATCTTCAGCTCACGCGCGATCGGTCCGAAGATACGCGTCCCACGTGGTTCCTTTGTCTTTCGGTCGATCAATACACAGGCGTTGTCGTCGAAACGGATAGCTGAACCGTCGGGGCGTTGATATTCCTTGCGCTGCCGAACGATGACGGCATGGGCGACCTCGCCCTTCTTCACGCCGGTACGCGGCGCTGCATCCTTGATCGACACGGTGATCACGTCGCCGAGTCTTGAGTATCTGCGGCGATGGCCGTTCAGCGTCTTGATGCACTGGAGTTTCCGTGCGCCGGTGTTATCCGCGGACACGAGCATAGTGCGGAGTTGGATCATGCGGATGTCTCCTTCAAAACGACCTTCCGAATGACACGCCAGCGCTTCTCGCGCGAGTACGGCCGCGTTTCCTCGATCACGACTCGATCACCGGTATGGTATTCGTTCTTCTCGTCATGTGCCTTGAACCGCGTGCTTACCTGGTACTGTTTATGGTAACGTGGATGCGTGACGACGCGGTCGACGCGAACCACGACGGTTTTGTCCATCTTGTCGGACATGATGGTTCCGGTCAACTTGCGGTGCTTGGTGTGGGTAATTTTGTCCATAGGTGTTATACCTTCTTCTCGACCTTCTTTTCGACAGGCGCCGGTGCGCGCTGAAGGAGGGTCAAAATACGTGCAATACGTTTACGAATTTCCCGCAGCTCGCGGATGTCCTTATGCTGGTCCGATGCCACTTTGAAACGGAGGTCACGCAGATCTTCCCTCGACGACTTTAGCATCTTACCGAGTTCGACGACACCCTTCGACTTCAATTCCTGTAGTTGGTCCTTCGATTTTGCCATATTAAATCTCACCTTTCACGACTATCTTCGTCCTCACAGGTAGTTTATAGGCAGCCAGTCGGAGCGCTTGACGGGCCGTGGCGACCGGGACGCCGTCCATCTCGAACAGAATGGTGCCGGCTTTGACGACGGCGACGAAATGGTCGACGGCGCCTTTACCACCACCCATACCGACCTCGAGGCCTTTGAACGTGACCGACTTGTCAGGGAAAATGCGGATCCAGATCTTTCCACCGCGTTGGATGAAGCGCGTCATAGCACGTCGCGCCGCTTCGATCTGCCGACCAGTGAGCCATGACCCCTCTATCGCACGCAGACCGACCGTGCCGAAGTCCAGGTTGACCTTCTGTGTCGCACGACCACGGAGCATGCCGCGCTGCTGTTTACGATGTTTGACCTTTTTCGGGAGCAACATGTGAAATTATTCCTTCTTCTTCCGATTATTTTCTGCGAACACCTCGCCGCGGTAGACCCAGACCTTCACGCCGATCGCACCATAGGTCGTATGTGCCGCACCGCGCGCATAGTCGATGTCAGCCCGGAGCGTCTGGAGTGGGATCTTGCCGTTCGATAGCTTTTCCGTACGTGCGATCTCGGCACCGTTCAAACGACCCGCGAGCATGACCTTCGCCCCCTGCGCACCTGAGCGCATGATCTGGTCGACGGTATGCTTCATGATGCGGCGGAACGGCAGTCGCTTCTCGATCTGGTCGATGATACTACCGACGACGACCTGTGCATTCTGGTCAGGGTTCTGGACCTCTTGGATGTTGACCTTCACGTCAACCTTACGCTTGCCCTTGCCGATAATCCGGGCGATCTGCTTCTTTAATTGCTCGACGCCCGTACCGCCGCGTCCGATGACCATACCCGGCCGTGAGGTCGACACCGTGATGACGACGCCGTTCGTCGACCGATCGATTTCGATACTGGCAAGCCCCGCGTCGCGTAGTTTGACCGAGAGGAATTTCCTGACCTCGATATCCTCACGAAGGAGACCACTATAATTCTGCCGCGCGAACCATTTCGCGTTCCACGGACGGTTCACGCCAAGCCTGAATGCGATTGGATGTACTTTCTGGCCCATACTATTTCTTTTGCTCCTTAGCGGTTAGTACCGGCTTCTTCGCCTTCGGTTTCTCACTGACCGGCTTTTTCGGTGCCATCGTCGGTACGCTTGGATTCTTATGGTCGGATGATTTCTTCACCACGGGCGCTCCATAGGTCGGGTGTTTACCTAAGTATTTTTTCGTGCCTCGCTCGGATACCGGCGCGAGTACGATCGTCACGTGCGACATGCGTTTCAGTATCGGTGTCGCACGACCCATGGCCCGCGGGGTGTACCGCTTGAGCTTCGGTCCTTCATCAGCGAATGCCTTCTTGATGAACAGTTCCTTCGGGTCGAGTTTGAAATTATGCTCCGCATTCGCCTCGGCTGACTTGATCAGCTTCAGGATCGGAAGGCTCGATCGCTTTGGGAGGTTCATGAGCTGCTGCTCGGCGAACAGTACGTGCTGCCCGCGGATCAGACCGAGCACAAGACGTACCTTGCGAGGACTGACACGGAAATAGCGGAGTTTTGCGATGACGTCCATATGAGTTTAAGAAGTTGCCTTCGGTGCCTGCGCGGCCTTCGATGCGACTGAAGATGCTTGTGCGGCGGCTTGTTCGGCTTCACGCTGGATCTTACCACCATGTCTAACGAATTTCCTCGTCGGCGAGAACTCACCAAGACGATGGCCTACCATGTTCTCGACCACGAATACCGGCAGATGCACGCGTCCGTTGTGGACGCCGATCGTGTAGCCGACCATTTCAGGAGTGATGACGGAATCGCGCGACCATGTGTTCACCACGGTGCGGTCGCCTGGTTTGTGCTTACCGAGCTTCTTCAGGAGCTTCGCGTCGGTGAACGGTCCTTTTTTGAGACTTCGTGACATATATTACTTCTTCCTCCTCTGGAGAATGAATCGATCGGACGCGCGATGTTTGCGACGAGTCTTCACGCCAAGCGCGTGTTTGCCCCACGGTGTCTTCGGATACTTGAGACCGATCGGGTTAACACCTTCACCACCACCGTGCGGGTGGTCGACCGGGTTCATCGCCTTACCACGGACGCTTGGCCTGATGCCGAGATAGCGGTTGCGTCCCGCTTTACCACGACGGATGTTCATGTGGTCGGCGTTACCAAGCTGGCCCATCGTCGCCATGCAGGTCTTCGGCACTAAGCGAATCTCCCCCGAAGGGAACTTCAGTTGGGCGTAATCGCCTTCGATCGCCATGATCGCAGCACCGGCGCCTGCCGAGCGAACGACCTCTCCGCCCTTACCAGGCAAAAGTTCGACGCTGTGAACCAACATACCGACCGGGATATTCTTCAACGCGGTGCGGTTGCCCACCTGGATCGGAACCGGGTTATGCGAGGAGATGATAGTCATGTCCACTTTAAGGTCGGCTGGCCAAAGGATGTAACGCTTTTCGCCGTCGGGATACTGGATCAGCGAGATACGCGAGGAGCGGTTCGGATCGTATTCGACGGAAAGTACCTTTGCCGGAACATCGACACGACTTTGCTTGAAATCGATGATTCGGTAGAAGCGCTTGTTACCGCCGCCCTGGTGTCGCACAGTGATCCTCCCGTACATATTACGGCCTGCCTGGTTCTTCAGGATGACGGTGAGGGACTTCTCCGGTTCGTGCTTTGTAATCTCATCGAACGTACTGACCGAGGATTTTCTCCGTCCGGGACTAGTCGGTTTGTAGATGCGGATTCCCATGGCTTAGCTCCGTGAGGTGTCTAGTTTCTGCCCAGGCTGTAGGGTGATGATCGCCTTTTTCCAGTTCTTCGTGCGGCCCTGCGTCTTTCCGTAGCGGACGTGCTTCCCGCGGTAATTGAGCATGTTAATCTTCTGCGGACGGACACCATACAACGACTGGATCGCGCGACTCACTTCGACTTTATTGGTATCGCACGCTACGACGAAGGAGTACTGGTTATTGATAGCCTGAGCGGTCGTCTTTTCCGAGACCATCGCGCGGACCAGGACGCGGTACGCGTTACCGGTGTCTTCGCTGCGTTTTGCTGACGGCTTCTTCTGTTCTGTCGCCTTCTCTTTGACGCCCTCCTTCTTCTCCTCCTGCTTCGCAGGAGCGCCAGTGGTGGGGACTGCAGCGAACTGCTTCTTTTTTGCTTCCTCGGCCTTCACCTTGGCGGCTTTCGCTGCGCCCTTTACAACGACATGCTTCGGCTTCTTGTCCATGCCGATCTGTTCCTTCTCCGATTTGAAGCGATCAAAAAGTCCCATATTAACCCTTCTCCTTCACGCCGGTCGTATACGTCTTTTCGATCACGTCGAGACACTGCTCGGGCATTACGATGGACTTGTGGTTCATCACGTCGATCACGTTCAGGCTGTTGCCGCGGATCACGGTCACGCCCGGCACGTTGCGTGCGGACTTTTCGACAATGTCGTTCTTCGACGGGATGACAATCAACACCGTGCTTTTCACGGGCAGTTTCTTCAGCATGCCGACGAACGGCTTCGTTTTCGCCGCGGCGATCTCGAGCGCGTTGAGCAATACCAGGTTGCCATTGGCCACCTTGTCTGACAATGTCATGAACAGCGCGAGCTGTCGCTCCTTCTTGTTCATCTTCATGCTGAAATTCCTATCCTTGCGTGGGCCGAAGGCTACGCCGCCGCCTTTCCAGATCGGCGA
>CAINXF010000165.1 GCA_903854795.1 Candidatus Kerfeldbacteria bacterium | reverse complement strand
GCTCAACGGCGGCACGCCCGGGGAGCTCACCGGCAAGGAACCGCTCGGCGCGCGAAAAGGAAGGTTCACCTTCCTGGTCGCGAGCGGACTCGGCCTTCGTCCGATGGAGTTCACGGCGACGACCACGCTCGAGGCTGCCATCCAGCTGTTCATGGAGCAGTACCGAGACTGACCCACGGCGGGCTTCCACGGAGGGAAGCACGTTCAGTAGGATCCAACGAGCCCCAGACGTCATGACGATGTACTGGGGCTCAATTAATTCCACAAATATATGCACTTGCATTATTGTAACAAATATGCTACACTATATTTGAAAATAAACACAAATGAAAAAAGAAACTTATTAATTGGTCATTTATAACGACCGTGAGCTACATACAGAGCTGACGGCCTATTATGGATACTCATATGGACAACGAAACACTCATAACCGCGAACATCTTCGATCTCCTCGGAATGCAGCACCTTCCCGAGGAACGGAAAACGTTGATGTTGAGCCGCATGGAACGGATCGTCCAAAAACGAGTTGCGGATCATGTCGCTTCGTCGCTGACCACGGAACAACGGAAAGGACTCGATGCGCTGGTCGAAAAAGATGCATCTGCTGAAGAGATCGATACGTTCATGAAAGCAAACGTACCCGGTTTTGACACGATGCTCGCCGAGGAACTGTTACGATTCAAGCGAGAGACCGTCGAGAACGTCACCGCGGTCAAGCAGTATCTCGAAGAGACTAAGTAACGCCGTAACCTTCACCTTTTATGCGATTCCGAAATCCTTGGGCTCACGGCGAACACGAAGGAGTTCCGCCTGAAGCATTAACAGCCGCTAGCGACACTACTGAGGACACGCCTATCGAACCGTCCGTTGTGGTTCCGGCAGAAGAAGCGCCGGTTCAACCTCCTGTAGAAAATGCAGGTGGCTCAGAAGTTCCGCCTGAGGTGCCTCTGACCTCCCCGACTGAAGCTGAAGATGCGCAACGCGCGAAACTTCAAAAAAAAGGAACCGAACCGACAGTGGCGCCCCGTCCTCGGAAGAAGGTGACGGTCAATTTGGAACGAAAACAGCGCGACGAATTTCATGAGCTGAATGCACAGAACACGGAAGAAGTCGTTGCGTTGATCGATTCGGTCCTCAGCGAGGGAATGCCCGAAGCTGACGATGATTCAGAGACGGCAAAAATCATTCGCGAACGTTTTAACGCGCTGTATGGATTCCGACAAGACATCGCCGCACATGGCATGCAGGAGTTCCAACACAGCGCTGAGACATGGGACGTGTTGCATAGCGCGATACAAATCCGAATGGGCGAAGGGATCGGAGATCCGAAGCAGCTCGCGCGACAGCTCGAGGGCGTCATGTTCCAGATGGCAAAACAAATCCAAGATTATCCGAGCATGCGGCCGGGCGTACTTGCAAGAGGAATTGAGGAGATCCATCATCGGCTTGGCAGAGAGTCCGCGATGCGATTGCTCGACGCTTTCCAACGGTCGTTCGATGAAACCGGATCAACAGTCGCGCAACAAGAAGGCGTCGAGATCCCGACGTCGGCATTCATGGCGAACGTATTTGAGCACGAGCTCCAGGATCGGTACGAGGAGTTGCGTGACACGTTGCCGAAACTTCCTCCAGAAGCACAGACGGAGTTTAATCGCCAGTCGGCCGAGTACGAAACACTGAAAACGATGAATGACGCGTCGCGCGCGAACGAACGGATCGAAAAACTTTCCAAGCTTGTCGAAATGGCAGAAGCTGTCCAGGAGGATCGCGACTTCATGGCACACATTGCGTGCGATGAATACGGTGAAGCCCTACTGAGCCAAAAGAATATAATTTTTGGCCGCGCGTCAGAACGAAAACTGGCTCGACTTAAAGGCAACTATGAAAACTCCGTTCGCGCAAAGGTGCAGGAAAAGATCGCCGATATAAAAGCGACGAATCCCGAGATGAACGGCTCGCCCGAAGCCGAGGCACAACTAAACGAAGCCATCACCAACCTTGTGCTGAGCGAACAGGCCGAGGAAGAGAACGCGCTTCTCGAATCGATGCAAGAAACGAACGAGCGCAAGGCATCGCACACCGTCGAAAAGTTATTCGGTAAACATCCGAAATTGAGGCTCGCCATCGGTCTGGGACTCCTTGGCGCATCATGGGCTGCAAAACTTGCCGGACAGCACGGTGCCGCCGCGGTCATCGATGTAGCTCGTACGCCGCTGTCGTTCGTTGGTGGCGCACTGTCCGCCGAATCGTTGGTCGAGATCGTACGAAATCATTTCGGTGCACTGCGCGAAGTTAAAGAAGCAACCGATCTGACGAAGATGACTGACCATGAGTTGGACCGCCGCGGCGCGGCATGGGATACACGATTCGTCGATCAGGATGGCGAGCGCGGTACCGCCCAACGTTTCGTCAAATTCCGATGGGGTGAAAAGAACTGGAACCCGATGAAGTGGGTCGGCATCGAGACTCGTACCGACACTACCGGCCAACGCATCCTTGCAGAACGTCAGCGCAGGAGTGCTGAGCACATGGGTGACGTTGCGAAACAACTGGAAGAACGCGGTGTGCCGAAATCGGAGATACCAGCAGCAGTCCTGGAGCAAAGTCTCACCGACCAGAGTCGGTATCAAGAAGCGCACCGAAGCCGAAGAGTGAGCGACCGAAACACGGCAATTACGAAGTGGGGCGCTGCAATGGCCGGTGGTATGACCTTTGCGTTCATGACCGGCAGTTCCGCTGCCGCTGACGCTCGTCACGCCGCCGCACACGGTGCCGCTGCACATGAAGTCACACACGCAACTCCCCCACCTCATCCTCATGGAGAGGTACCACATGGTGCGCCACAGCCACACGAACTTCAGTATACGGACGGTGCTGCTGCCGATTCGACACACGAAACCCCGCACCTTATGTCAGCACATGGTGGTGCGCCTGATACGCCTCACGCGGCCAATGCTCCGATCACCTCTCAAATGGAACGACAAGGCATGTGGGTTCATGGTGCATCTACATCTCACGACACCACGCATACCGTCGCGACCGCTGACACGTCGCATGTCGTGCATGGCGCCAAAGAGGCTGCTGGCGGCGCAAGGGATACTACAAATGTTGCACACGCAGGAGAAATGAAACACGCCGGCGTACTGCCACACACAGAAATGGCAACTGCCACGCCGCATGACACCGCGCCACAACTGGAAGTCGTCGGCAAGGATCATCTTGTCGAATCGGTGCATTCCGGCGGTAACCTGACACAAGCCATCGAGCAACACCTCCCGAAGGAGATCCAGGAACTCCGCGCAACCGCTCCAGGCCGCTATGAAAACATCGTCCAGAACATCATCCATCACGCCGCGAAGGAACATCTCATCTCATATACCGACGCACATGGTCACACTGAGGTTCTCACCAACCCCGACCAAATCAGTGCACAGTGGAAGAGTCTCGACCTGACCAAGGTGTTCACGGGCGACCATGCGTCCAACCTCGGCGGGCTGAAGGACCACGCCGAACATCTGTCGCACGCGCAGGTCCAACACATCGAGCATGTCGCCAAGGCCAACCATGACTGGCTCGCAGCACATCCGCACGAGGCGTTCGATCCGGCGAAGGTCGAAGCACACCTTCTCGCACAGGCACATCCGCAGGAAGTCCCTGGCGCGCCACAAGACCTGATGGTTTCCGATACCGTTGCGGCACGCGAAGCGCATGACGCCATGGTCGGCGTCTGGCGTCGTTTCGGCGAACGTCTCGCGTCCCAGGATCCGTCCCACTACAACGAGATGATGGCAAACTCGCCAGAGTTCAAAAAAACCATGTGCGAGTCCTTCGCGGTAGATGACGACATCGGACCAACGACCGCCGCGGCCGCCGAAGCGGCACATGCCGGCGCCAATGTCGAACCGCTCGCTTCGCACGTCACCGCCGCGGCCGCCGACGCCGCACGCGCCAGCACCGACGCCGCACCGGCGTTCGAGCACCTCACGTTGTCACAGGGCTTCGCGACCGCGTTCGAGCACTATAACCACGAGATCGCTAAACTCTTCGCGGACCACGACCCCACGCCCGGCTTGAAGCTCATGAAGAGCGTGGACGCGCTCGATGCGCATGTCGCCATGAAAAAAGGAATCATCGAACACTTCGTGAACGGCACGACGGGCGGTGTGAACGAACATGCGAAGAGCCTTGAGCACGTCATTCGCGACCTCTTGAAGAGGATCCCGAAGAACGAGATCCACGACAAGGAAACGCTCGGCCACGTGCTCGAGCGTGTGCAACTCGAAGCTGGCAAAAAATAATCGTCTTGATTTGAACTGCCCCGGGCATCAAACGATGTCCGGGGTTTGTTTGTGATGACAACGAAATTTATAACCGTGCGATCGCCTGCGAAAGTTCTCGAAAATGTCCGATAGTAATATGATCACCAGGTAACGTATCCAGCGAATAATGGACCATCTTCATACCTGCCGCTTCGGCCGCGCGGACGTCGACTTCCATATCACCTACATAGACGACCTCAGCCGGGGAAATGTCGAACTGCTGCGCACCCAGCAGGAGCGGATCGGGATCAGGCTTATGCTTCTCAGTATCCTCGAATCCGACCCTCACTGCGAAGAAGTGCGACAAGTTGCCGTGCGTGAGCAGCGCCTCGATCGACGAGCGGATGCGCATGGACACCACGCCGAGCTTAAACGTCGCGTGGAGTACGGCAAGCACCTGCGGCGCTTCGCTGGTGAGCTCCAACAGGTCGAGCCGTTCTTCGAGTTGCTGCGCGTACGCGAACACCTCCTCGGCCTTCTCGAGGCTCACGTCATGCATGACGTCGATGATCGTGCCTTTGAGCGAGCGATAATTCAGTTTTTGCTGTTCTTCGTCGGTCGGCCCTTGGTACCCGAAATGTTCGAACAGGTCGCGGTAGAACGCCGCGTTTGCCTTCACCGAATCAAAGAGGACCCCATCGATGTCGAAGAGGACCGCGCGGATCATGCTACTAGAGCTCAGTGCCGTAGGCCGCTTCTGCCCGCTGCTTCAGCACGTCCAAGGCGGCTTCCAACTGCGCGAACCGTTCAGCATCGTTGATCGATGTCTCGCGGTCTTGCAACTCGTGCCGCACATTCACGTACTTCTCACGTATCTCCTCCCAAAGCTGCGCCTCGTCGTCGCCCTCGCCGACATGACCACCGGCGTCCTGCGCAAGGTCCTCGGCCTCGTTCACGAGCTCCTCGAACTGCCCGAACAGCGCCTCATGCAGCTGCTCGTACAGCTCTTCTTCGTTACCGTCCGGTGTGCCATCGTCTCTCATAGGTATACATTTAACCACTGATGTCGAATCAATACAACCACGAGGCAACACATCGATCGACGGCGCGGCGTTTAACGGTAGAGCGCCGAATCGCCGCTGATGCGGAGCGACTTCGTTCCAAAGGCCGGTTGATAGATGAACTTTCCCTTTTGGGCAGAAAAAGCCCACACCTTCATGGTCGATTGCTTTTTGTCCGCGAACGTCGCAAGTATCGAACCACCCCCAGCCGTCGTCAGGAAGTTCCCCCCGATCTTCGCGGCCGTCGAGCTCGCCGTGACAGGACCGATCGTGGTGATGCCGGTCGATGTGACGTTGTACATCTTCACCGCCGTGTCTTTTTTTATGTTGAACACCGACAGTGCGGTCAGATCGTACAGGCTGTCATAAATGCCGCTCAGCCGGAAGCCGGATTTCGAACCGCTGTTGAACGGCGCGAACCTACGCACCAGCTTCCCCTGTTCGTCATACAACGCGATCTCCGCTTTCTTCGAGGACGAGGTCGGCGCAACGACGACAAGCGTGCCCGCCTGATTCCCGAAATTGAATGCGTATCCGGCGATGTTCTTCATGTATCCTGAAAACGGTTTGATCGTCACGATACCGGACGCAGTTCCGTAGGACAACGCACCTTTCGTGCCGGTGAGCTTCGTCACGAGCGTCGTGCCGATCTTGCTCGCATCGTACGAGACAAACGACGCGAGGCCTGTCGTCGGCTCCGTCGTGAACAGATACCGTGAAAGTCCCGTTGACACGGCGGCGACCGAGGTCGCCGATTGCGCGTCAGCGAACCGGTCGATGACCTGGAGCGAGGCGCTGCCGGGGCTCGCGAGCGACCACGACAGACGGAGCACCGAGATGCCCGTCGTATCGGCGACGGCGAACTCGTGGACGTACTTCGATACCGACTTGCGGGTCACGTACCGCATTGTCAACATCGTCGCGGCACGGACTCCCTGCGCCGTAGCATTCCCCGCGTACGTTCCGAGCACGGAAATGCGGATGCCGTTCGCGAAGAGCACGCGGAAACCGTTCGTCGGCGACACGAGATACGCGATGCTGTCCGATGTCGACGGAACGCTGATCGACGTGGCGCCGAACGACGCATCGCCGTCGTACGTTCCGAGCGTCGTGATCGTCGAAGCGCCGAGATCGACAATCTCTATCGCCCCGGTCGCCGCATTCAAGAGGTATGCGTATTTGAACTGCGTATGGATGTCGAAGTCGGTCGCCTGCGTCGCGTAGCTGGCGACGACGATCGGGTGCCAGGCGTTGGTGATATCGAACACCCTCAATCCGGTAAAGGACGCGGACGACACGAGCGCGTAGGCGCGATCGCCTAGGATACGGACCGTGGACACCGACTCGTCCGTATACTGGAAAACGACCTGCTTCAAGTACGTACCGACGACGACCATCTTCGTACCGCACGCGACGTAGGCGTATTGATAGTCGTCGGTGACGGCGACCTGGCGCGCGGTACAGTCCGTCGGGATCGAGGCGAGCAACGTCGGCGCTGAGGGCGTCATGGCGTTCATGATCTGCAACCCGTCGGCGCCCGCGGCAATGTACGCATACGGATATTTGAGCGTCATGCTACGGGGATCCGGCGTCGGCACCGCGGCCGAACCGACGATCGTC
>CAINXF010000164.1 GCA_903854795.1 Candidatus Kerfeldbacteria bacterium | reverse complement strand
TGCTCCGAATACTCAATGGTGTAGTAGCGTTCCAACCAACGAACCATTGTATATCGTCGCTGGAAAATCCGTCCAGTTTAGTTTCACCGTCGGTTCAACGAAGTATTCGACACTGCCCACTACCACGCCGGCAACGGTGCACTACTGCCTGCCAAGCGGTAAGTGTTCTGTTCCCTTGCCGATTGATAATAATTGACATTCTTGATCTGTACCAAGAAAACGCATAAGTTCCGATTATTACTTACAAACCCAAAACGCCGTTACAGAAGTGACGGTGTTTTGCTTTACTCCGTACCGGATCGTTGATGACGCCGGAGCTCTGACGCATGTCCTTCCAAAGGTAGCAGGTATATGGTATAATATTCTTATCAAGTTGGGACGCTAGGTAACGCTGTCATGGCAACAAAACTAACAAAAGGCAAGAAAATTCTGTTGGCAGAAGACGACCTCGCGCTTGCCCGGTCTTTGATGTTAAAACTCGAACATGAGGGATACGTCGTCACGGCCGTGCATGACGGTCAGGCAGCGCTCACCGCATTCGCAAAAGGCGGGTTTCAGCTCATTATCGTCGATCTCATCATGCCGGTACTCGATGGATGGGGAGTGCTAGAAAAACTGAAGGAAGGTGGCAATACGGTCCCGGTGTTCGTCGCATCCAACCTTGGCCAACAGACCGATATTGATAAAGCCCGCGCGCTTGGTGCGAAGGATTTTTTTGTGAAATCCGATACGAGTCTCGCTGAGATCGTCCGGAGAATACAAACTGTCATATAATGCCATGGCGCTCAACGACCAACAAATAGTCGATATACTCGTTGAAGGAAGTTACATCACCGAGGCGGATCGTTCGTCGGCGAGTAAGACTACGAAAAAACTCGGGCAGGGAATAATCGATACGCTCCTCGATGAGGGTTTCGTGACGAACGACCTCATCGGACAGGCGATCGCCGAGCATTTCGGTTTGCCTTTTTTGAATTTTGCCGTGAAGCCACCCTCGAAGGAAGTCGTTGTACTCATTCCTGAGGATGTCGCAAAAAAGGAACATCTTATCGCCGTCGCCGTCAAAGGCCAGACGGTTACGGTCGCTACTGACGATCCGACTCGTAAGGACCTCGATACAACGGTGGCGGCGGTGTTCCCAGGAAAAAAAGTAAAGATCGGATATGCGCTGCCCGAAGCGATCACTGACGCACTGCGTATGTATCAGCGCGCGCTCGCTGCTCGGTTTACCGATATACTGAAACGCGGTGGCTCGACCGCGCCCCAGATCATCGAAGAGATCATCAAGGATGCGATCGGGTTTCGTGCGTCGGATATCCACCTCGAGCCGCAGGGGCAGGAAGTAGTCGTTCGGTTTAGGATCGATGGAGTCCTTCAGGAGGTTGGTCGAATCCCAAAGATTGCCTTTGAGACCATTTTGAATCGTCTGAAGGTTTAGGCAAATCTTCGTATTGACGAACATATGAGCGTTCAGGACGGCGCGATCCGACTGAACAGCGATCAACACGACATCGACCTTCGCGTTTCCATCGTTCCAACGGTCGACGGAGAAACGGTCGTCCTCCGGCTGCTTGCGGAGTATGTGCATGCATTGACGTTGACCGACCTTGGATATTTACCGGAACATCAGAAAATACTCGCCGCGGCATCGCAGAAGCCGCATGGATTGATTCTCATCGCCGGACCGACCGGTTCTGGAAAAACAACGACACTGTATTCTTTGATAAAGACGTTGAACGGATCCGAGCTCAATATCACGACGATCGAGGATCCCGTCGAATATCGAATTCCCGGAACCAACCAGATTCAGGTCAATCATGAGACGCATCTTACCTTCGCGCAAGGACTTCGCGCGATCGTGCGTCAGGATCCTGACGTCATCCTTGTCGGCGAGATTCGTGATCAGGAAACCGCGGAAATTTCCGTTAACGCGGCGCTGACCGGTCATCTCGTGTTCTCGAGTTTTCACGCTAACGATGCCGTTACGACGATTCCGCGTTTGATCGAACTTGGCGTTGAGCCGTTCTTATTGGCCTCGACACTCGAGATCGTCGTCGCACAGCGGCTCGTGAGAAAGATTTGCGCTGAGTGTAAAATGAGCTACGTTCCGGATAGCGTTGAAATCGAACAACTTGGCTCGTTCCGTACGAAGTATTCGGCGAAGAATTCATCCGCCGTACTGTACCGCGGAAAAGGTTGTTCCGCCTGCCATGGACTCGGGTATCGCGGACGGACGGCCGTGCTTGAAATAATCCCGTCGTCCCCGGAGTTGAAAGAGCTCATCTTACACCATCCGTCGTCGAATCAGCTGGTTGCGCTAATACGGTCTCAAGGTATTCCCTCAATGTACGAGGACGGGATCGCAAAAGTTGTGGCAGGGATTACGACGCTTGATGAAATCCGCCGTGTCATCAAAGAGTAAGACAACAACGACCGCAAAGAAATCCATACCGGCGCCGTACCCGCGTAACATGAGCGGTTTTCATCGTTGGATACGGTCATTTGGTCTCGGTAGCCAGGTGAACTTGTTCCTCGATAACCTTGCCGCGCTGTTGGGCGCCGGTGTCGACATCATGAGCGCGTTGCAGTCGATTGAGGAAGAAACGTCGTCACGTCGGCTTCGTGTGCTCGTACGAGAAGTCAGAGACGCTATCGGCCAGGGCGTTTCGTTTTCGACGGCGATCTCCTCGCTCGGCAGTTTGCCAAACCGGATTTTAACCTTGATACGATCCGGCGAAACATCCGGAAAACTTGTCGAAAATCTTCGGGTCATTTCCCTCCAGAACGAAAAAGAAAATGTCTTCCGTTCGCGTGTTCGCTCGTCCCTCGCGTACAGCGTCGTCGTGGTCTTGTTGATGATCGTCGTCGGTACGGCAACGACCGTATTTACGCTTCCGCGGCTTTCGGCGTTCTATACCGAATCTGGTGTGCCGTTGCCGCTGCCGACAAGGATCTTGGTTTCGTCAGGTGAGTTCATCGCCCATTATGCGGGTTTCGTTATCCCGCCTGTTGCAATCGTGTTCATCGCGGTGGTGTATTTTCTATTTAGCTTTCCACGGACGAGATTTATCGGTCACTCGATTCTTTTCAGGACGCCGCTCATCAAACACCTGATTGTGAACGTCGAGGTATCGAGGTTCTGCTACATCATGGGAACCACGCTTCAGGCCGGCGTGCCGTTGGTTGATGCACTCGATGCGGCAGTTTCGTCTACGACCTTCGCAAATTATAAGAAATTTTATCAGTACTTGCGCGAACGGATGAACGAAGGGTTTTCCTTCAAACGTTGTTTTCAGGAATATCCCGACGCGCAAAAGTTGTTTCCATCCTCGGTGCGTCAGCTTATTATGGCCGCTGAACACTCGGGTATGCTCGATACGAGTCTGCTGAAAATCGGAC
>CAINXF010000163.1 GCA_903854795.1 Candidatus Kerfeldbacteria bacterium | reverse complement strand
TCCGTACCTGACCTTGTTCACACCAAAATGGCCCGCCACTCTTGAGGAAAGATGGCGGGCTTTGCATTCGGCAAGGAAACCCTTACGGTTTCCTCGTCCGACGCCACTCCTTCCGTATACGGTGTCGCGTCTTGCGCCTCGGCTAGGGTCCCGTCCCCGCAAAGCGGGGCCACCCTGATCCTCATCGTAGCGCCGCGACGAATTCTTAGTGATAAGAAAAACGCTCTCCGTCGATCCGCCACCACATTCTCCGGATGTAGTGCCATACCGATGTTGCCCGAGGCTCACGGTATAGCCTGGCCCGCAGAGGTACCCCACGGGGCACCACGATGTAGGGCCGCCGAAGATGTGATTAGAGAATGATGATGCGAGGATAAACGGAGAGCTCGCGTAGTATAGCATGCGGCATTGTTGATGCAATGATTATTTGCTATGGTTATACGGTTCAACACTCGAGTCACTGATTGCTATAGTTCGTCTAGTCGGGGTATGGCGCAGTTGGTAGCGCGCTTGCATGGGGTGCAAGAGGTCAGGAGTTCGAGTCTCCTTACCCCGACCAGACGAATAATAGCCGCTCGTCCGCCGCAGTGAAACGAAGGCGGAAGTCTTCTTACCCCGGACTAGATGCACTGGAATAAATATTAAGTACGTGTCTCCCTTACGCTGACACGGTGTAATAAACGTATTCACATGACTGACGCTATCGTCGTATTTGGAGGAGGGATTCGTCCTGACGGCTCACTCGAGGAAAACTCGTTAGTCCGTGTTAGAAAAGCAGTCCAATTATGGATGTACAAACGCGGGCCCGTAATTGTCATGTCGGGCGCGTGGTCGGCTTCGTTGCTTGAGCCACCGGCGCGGACGGAAGCGGATGCAATGGCAGAGTACGCCGTGCAACTCGGCTGTCCGAACGAATGCGTATTGAAAGAAGGCCATTCGAAGGAGACGATCGGGAACGCGTATTTTGTCAAAACCCTTTTTGTGATCCCGAACCATTGGCACGATCTAAATATCGTTGCAGCCGATTATCACCTTCCTCGTGTTCGGTCGATTTGCCAACAGGTGTTTGGTCCGGAATATGGTTTGACCTTTACCGGCGCACTGTTGCCGATGACGCCATTAGAACGAACGGAGCGTGAAATCCGCGAACAAGCGTTAAGCTCGCTGTTTACCGAGTGGGTCAGTGCGAAAGCCGGCGATCATCAAGCGGTCTGGGATGTCATGAGCCAGATACATCCCGCGTATGCCGAACACCCGAAATTTACTCGAGATGAGTTGAAGCTGATGGTGTCTGAACGGATCGAAAGGATCCGAAACGAGAATACTGCGTGAAGGTTGTGCATATCGTCCATGTAGGTCTGTCTTTCCAATGAATCGCACGCTTTGACATGTGGACGATTGGCGCGTACCATCACTACTGATGACCAATAACGTACTCCATCGGAAACCACCGATCAGGAGGGGCTCCGCTCCCGGACAGGGAGCTGTTTTTTACCCCACGATATCAATTATCAAATGAATGGACCCGAAAGGGTCCATTTTTTTAAAGGAGGAACCATGATCAATCTCACCCGTCTCACACACCACGTGCTCAGGTCGGCTCGCGCCGAACTCGAGGAACGTGGCTACACCGAGGTCGTCGTGCCGCGCATCGTCCGCGCGTCCGGTGCCTGCGAGAACATCAACACGTTGTTCGAGGTCGCGGTCGACGAGAACGTGCGCTGGTTCAACGACCGGAAGGGGTACCTCGCGCAGACCGGTCAGCTCTACCTCGAGGCGCTCGTGCCGCAGTTGAGGCGTGCGTACTGCATCGGCTCATCGTTCCGCGCCGAACCGTCCGTGGATGGTCGTCACCTCACGGAGTTCCAGTTGCTCGAGATCGAGTTTGCGGGGAATTTCGACGAGCTGCTCCGCGAGATCGAGCTGGTGGTCAATCGCATCGCTCGTGAGGTGCTCGAGCATCCGCTCCCGCACCTGCTCGGTCTCGACCCTCGCAAGCTCGACCATCTCGCGCGCGTGCCCGAGCGTTTCCCGAAGTTGACGTACGACGAGGCGATCGCCACGCTCAAGGAACTTGGCGAAGAGATCGAATGGGGTGAGGACATCTCATCGAAGCGCGAACAGATGCTCGTGAAATACGTCGGTGACGTACCGTTGCTCATCACACGATTTCCTGACCCGATGTACGATTTTGGCAGGCACATCGAGGTCGAGAAGTTCTTCAACATGCTGCCGGACCGTGAGCACCCGGGCCGGGTGTTGAGCTGCGACCTCATCCTGCCGTTCGCGGGTGAATCGGTCGGCGCGGCCGCACGCGTGCATCTTCCCGACATACTCGAGCAGCGACTCAGAGGTTCGCGCATGTTCAAGCGATTGCTTGAGAAAGGCGGCGACATCGCCGATTTCCAGTGGTACATTGACCATGTGAAGGAGGAAAGCGTGCCACACGCTGGCTGCGGGTTCGGCATGGCACGGATCATCCAGTGGATCAAAGCGACCGATGATATCCGCAAATCGGTGGTTTTCGCCTCGAACCGTATGCAGCTGGTGTAAAAAAACAGCACCCCCGGAGAGAATAGAACTCTCGCGGGGGCATTCGGGTGGTACAGAGCGATGGTCGCCAGGGCGACCTAGTGGCAGGATTTCTCCCAGATCATGCGGATCTTGATGACGCCGTAGTCGGTCAGCGTCATCGCATCGGTTCGGCCACGTCCGGCGTTGAGGTAGAACGACTGCTCCTTGTTGATGCCACGGTGGAGAGTGGCGAGTGCTTTCAGATGGTCAACGGCGCGCCACATGCGTTTCAGGCCGAAGTGATGGAGCGCGGCCCTGGTGTACCGAATGGTGTCACCGGCGAAGTGTGCGCGACCGCCGAGATTTCCACCATGCGGGTGCAGGTGGTGGAGGTCGTCCAGATCAGGAAGCGCGGTTGACGTCGTCATCAGCTGGTTACCTCGACCTTCTTGCCCGGTACCTTCTCGAGCGCGTTGACGATCGGCTGCATCCACCTTTCGACGATGGTCTTGTCGTGGGACGTATACGTGCCGAGCTTGACCAGCGGATCGAGCGTCCGGTGCACGAGCGCGCCCTGCGCATCGTTGAACGGCAGACGCTCCAGCGTCCCGGCAAGATCCTCGATGCCGCGGCCGGCGTAGCTCCAGTCATTCCGTTCCTTCATGACGTGGCACAGGACCGACAACCTCGCGCAGATGAAGAGCGCGACTTCGAGCAGACTGCATTCTTCAGGCATTGCACTCTCCTGTTGCGGTGGTGGTGGCCGTGCGGTCCTCGGACCGCGTCTTGAGGTACCGCTGGATCCTTCCGCCGACGCCGTTCCAGGCCGTTAGGAAGGAGTCCTCGGTGTAGCCGAGCAGCATGGCATAGTGCAGCCAGGTGACCGTCTCGCGCTTCACCCAGAACTGCCACCAGGCGCGGGGCGTCTGGAACTGCATCGGGTTGATCGCGCGGAGGCGGTAGAACAGCTTCGCCTCGGTCGGCGTCAGCACGCGTGCGCTGATTTCCCGGGCGGTGTCCTTGTCGAGGAAGTGATATGAGATGACCACCTCGGACGTCGTGACACGTTCGCCGCGATCTTCGCGCTCCATGAGCTCGAAGAGGTCACACTTCTCCGGCTCGGTCGTCCCAGGGATTGTCCATTCGATACGCATTGAGGTTCCCTCCGGTGATTCCATCCAGGAATGGAGCGCGGTAGTTCCGCATACTCCGTGGACAGAAAGCCGGAGGCAACCGATGAAACGAGCGATGCTGCAGTATATAAGAAAACGCAGTTTTGTCAAGACATACGTGTACTACACCGGTCCGTTGAAATGTTGTACATGCGCGCAGTTCTTGGGTACACTGTGAGGACTGAGGCTATATGGACGAACCTTTCTCACATAACGGACCCACGCCGATGAAACATCGGTCTAAAGCGTTTGCATGGACCGCTGCCGTTGTCTTCGTGTTGCTGATGATCGCCGGAATCATCGTCGAGGCTATAGGGACATTCGGTACTTCGAAGACGTCGGTCAACGGCAGTCTTTCGTCGTTGCGTATCGGATTGATTGGCGGATTCGTCTTATGTTTGTTGCAGGCAATCTCCCTCGTGCGTGCGCATCAATGGAAAAGCATCCGTCTGTGGGTCAGCATGTTGCTCATGGCGATTGCCGCGATGGTCCTAGTGACCGCGTGGTCAGTGGTTTAGAAATTTCATATTTATATTCCTATGAAAGTGCTGTTACCCCTTAATCCTGAAAATGCCACTGAAGAAGAGGTTCGTGATTATAAGCTACGGGAAGCAGCGCGCGCGATCGTAATGGACGATACGAGCCGCATCGCGCTGCTCTTCGTCGCGAAGGAGAACTACTATAAGCTCCCTGGCGGCGGTATCGAGCCAGGCGAAGACAGGATTGAGGCACTACGGCGGGAATGCATGGAGGAGCTCGGGGTAGAAATCAAGGACATTGCTGAGGTCGGCTCCATAGTCGAGTATCGAAAGATATTTAAGATGAAACAGACGTCATATTGCCATGTTGCCAAGGTACATGGAAACGCGATCCCACCTTCTTTTACAGACGAAGAACTTGAAAATGATTTTCAGATCAATTGGATGTCGTTCGATGATGCGATGCGTGCCTTGCATGAGTGCCGCCCCACTAGCATCGAAGGGCGTGCATACATCGTACCAAGGGATATCAGGTTCTTAGAAGAGGCCAAGAGACATTTAGTTTCATAACACCATGGACCTTATTACTTTTCTCCTCCTTCTGATCTGGCTCGCATGCGGCGTATTAGTCGTGCGGTTCGTAGTCAAGACCGGTGGCACGAAGGTCGGCGCCGTGGCACATTGGTTCGGCGGCGCGTTCGTGATGTTCGGGATCGCGATCGCACTTATTGTGATTTATGCCAACATGAGCACGACGTTCGGTGGGAAGGTAGACGCCTATCTACAAACACATCGACTGCATGCGGATACGTCGTTGCCGTTGGTTGAAGATCACGTGCAGGACGGTTACATTACGGTGTATCGTCGCGGAACCATCAACACGGTCGCAACACGAGTTGACGGACGACTCGTCATCGATGAACACCAAACAGTCCGCACGTCGCTCTGGTGGATGCTGTGGAGCTCGGATTACCATTCCGCAACTACCAAATGACTGTGGTTATGACGGTCGATGATTGTGTCGCGCTTGCCCAAAAAATCGTCCAGCACGCGAACGACCTGAAGAACGCCCGGACCGGCGCGCACGACGCACCCGTGAACTACGCCTGCATCTTTTGTAATTCAGACGAGGAGTTCGATGAGTTGTGTACGGTTGTCAAAACCATGGGAAATGTGGTCAAAGATACACCGACCGGACCGTTGTTCCGAATAGTGCCGATCGCGACCGTCGCCGGCCAGCTTCAGCTGTTAAAGATCAGGAAACAAGATCCTACGCGCACGGAACGCGGTGACGCGGACTTCACTGTAAACGATTTTGCCTCGTTCAAGCAGCGCTTTGTGTCACAGACCGGCTTCAAGCTCATCACCAGACCGACCATGGAAATGCTCGAGTTGATGGACTCCGCGAGCGATATCCGTGTGTATTTTTCCAACTCGCCGCTCGACGAGCAGTTGGGGATAACGAATAAAAACCGCATAGTTTAGCCGGGAATTGGCCTCGTCGGTGACGTGGGGCTCATCCAACTTGCGACCAAGGGCGGACCTTAGCTCTTGACATTTTTTTCATTATCAGCTAGAGTATCACGTTTCACCTAACCCTAACGTTTTTCTATATATATGGTCGCGAAAAACGTAGTCGACATCCTCCAGAAAGAAGGCGTACTCAACAAGCGCGCGTTGCCGAAGCTCCGTGATTTCGAACGGATGAGCGGCGGTAACGTGCTGGATTTCATATTCTCAGAACGGATCGCTTCGTCGGGCACGGTTATTCCGATGCTTCGCGATACGTACAAAGTGCCGGTCGTCGACCTTACGGTCGAGGACATCGACCTCAATACGGCGCGTTTGCTGCCACGTGAGATGTGTTTCGAGCACGTGGCCGTCCCGTTCCTCGCGAACGAACATGATGTGGCGATCGCCATGGAGAACACCGATAACCCGAAGCTCATCGCGTATGCGTCGCAGCGGCTCCAGCGGCGCGTGATCCCGTTCCTCGCGCAGAAGAGCGCGATCATGCAGGTGCTTTCCGCCGCGTTCGACCAGTCGGCCGAGGACAGCCGCGAGCAGATCCAGCAGCTCATCGGTCGTGCCGAAAGCTTCACGGGTAACCCCGAGGCGATGGCGATGGAAATGCCCGTGGTGAAGCTGTTGAACCATCTGATTGCCTTCGCGCTTCGTTCGTCCGCCAGCGACCTTCACATAGAACCGGGTGATGATTTTGTGATGTTGCGGTTCCGTATTGATGGACTGCTTCACGAGATGTTCAGGTTACCACACGCGCTCCTCGCGCCGGTCGTCGCACGTATCAAGATCCTCTCGCACCTCCGCATCGACGAGAACCTCCGCCCGCAGGACGGCCGCTTCACGTTCTCCGAGAACGGCGAGAACGTCGCGATCCGCGTGTCGATCATACCGACGCTCTACGGTCCGAAGGCGGCGTTGCGGTTCCTCGACACGAACGCAGCGTCGCTCACGCTCGACACGATCGGGCTTTCGTCCGGTGACCTTACGACGCTCCGCAAATCTATCGGTAACACGCATGGGCTCATCCTCGTGACCGGTCCGACCGGTTCAGGAAAGACCACGACGCTCTACGCGCTTTTGAACGAACTGCAGCAGAAGCACATCAACCTATCGACGATCGAGGACCCGATCGAGTACCATGTGACCGGCGTCAACCAGGTCCAGGTCAACCCACAGGTCGGCTTGACGTTCTCCGAAGGTCTGCGTTCGATCCTGCGTCAGGACCCTGACATCATCATGGTCGGCGAAATACGCGATAAGGAAACCGCGCAGATCGCGGTGAACGCCGCGCTCACTGGCCATCTCGTGCTCTCGTCGTTGCACACGAACAGCGCATCCGCGGCGATCACACGCCTCATCGACATGGGCATCGAGCCGTACCTTGTTGCGTCGACGCTCCGCGCGATCGTCGGTCAGCGTCTCGTCCGCCGCGTATGTGCGTCCTGCGCGCAGATCATCGACCAGTCGACGCTACCGGCACCGTATCGTGATGTCGTCACATCCGCCGCCACTGGCGCGGGATGCGACCAGTGCCTCGGTACTGGCCATCGTGGCCGTACCGGCATCTATGAGACGATCGTCGTCGACGGACGGTTCCATGACGCGATCATGTCGCACGCGAATGCGCATGACATCGAAGCGATTGCGACGCATCACGGCATGAAGACGATCCGCGACCATGGTTTCACGAAGGTGGCCGCGCACGAGACAACGCTCGAAGAGGTCATCAGAACAACTCAATAATTTTCCACGTATGAGCACGTTCGAATATACTGCCCTCGATGTTTCTAACACAATACAGCACGGCCTTATTAAGGGCGTCAACCGTTCCCGTGCACAGCACCGGCTTGAGCATAATAACCTCACGGTGGTTACGATTTCGAAGATCGTCGGGCCATCGAAGGTCCGGCAGCTGCTCCAGCGCCGTGTGACCTCGATGGACCGCGCGCTGTTCACGAGAAACCTGATGACGATGATGCGCGCGGGGCTTTCGCTCACGGATGCGCTCGCCTCGTGCAAGGACCAGACGTCGAACCCCGCGCTCAAACGTATCATCGGCGAGGTCGAACGGTCGGTCGAATCAGGTCAGCCACTTTCCGCGGCGTTCGATCGCTACTCCTCGGTGTTTCCTTCCGTGTACCGCGCCATGGTCCGTGTCGGTGAACGTGGCGGCAAGCTCGTCGATGTTCTCGAGTTTCTCGCGCGTCAGCAGGAGAATGACATGCGCCTCATGCGCCGCATCCGAGGTGCGCTCGCGTACCCGGTGCTCATCATCGTGACGATGTGCGTGATGGTCGTGTTGATGATGCTGTTCGTCATCCCGAAGATCTCGACGGTGTACGACGAGGCGAACGTCACGCTGCCGCTGACAACAAGGATTCTCATCGCCACGAGCCATTGGATCACGTCGTACGGCGCGTATGCGCTCGCGGCGCTCATTGCGGTGATTATTGGATTACGTATTTTGGTCCGTAAGTCCCCGCGTTTCCAGATGTTCATGCATCGCTGGACGCTCTCGATGCCGCTCATCGGACCGGTCGCGAAGAAGATCGACCTGGTCATCATCAGCCGTTCGCTCGGTATGTTGAGCCACGCCGGCGTATCGTTCGACGAGAGTCTTGCGCTCACGAGCTCGGTCGCCCACAACGCGGTCTACCGCTATGCGCTCTCAGCCGCGCAGTCGTTCGTCCGACGTGGCGTGAAGCTCCGTGACGTGTTCCGGGGCAATCCCGAGCTGTTCCTGCCGGTCTTCTATAAGATGATCGTGACCGGCGAGCAGACTGGTAACCTTGACGAGATGTTCGAGCGCGTCGCGCGGTACTACGACGACGACATCCAGCAATGGACCGCGAACCTTTCGACGTACCTCGAGCCGATACTGTTGCTTTGCACGGCCGCGGTCGTTGCGGGCATCGTCGCGTCGGTAATGTTGCCGTTATGGAACTTCGCGAACGTCATATAACCAAGTCGGCCGGCCAGCGTGGATTCATCCCGCACCACTTTTTAGTAAGATATTTTACGAACGCGATTAGTGTAATAAGGCAACAAACCGTCATGTATCCTTCGAATAACAAGTTAAAAAGTGGTGCGGGATTCACGATGATGGAAATGTTGATCGTGATCGCGGTGTTGGGCATACTCGGGACGATGGCCTTCACTGGCTATCAGGCGTCACGACGCCATGCCGCGCTCGATAGTCAGGCGGATGTGCTCGTCGGCATGATCCGTGATACGCAACGTCTGTCGATCGCCGCAGAAAAAGGTGCGTCATGGAAGTTGCAGTGTGCTGGCGATACGGTGTCCCAGTATGCCGTGCCTTCGGCGGTGCCCGAACGGACCGTAACGATGTCCGAATTGGTGGTGTGCACGGGCAGCACCGACGTCGCATTTGCGAAGTTGACCGGCGCACCCATGGCAACGGCGACATTCGTCGTCACCATGCCGGACGTTGGCACGAAGACGATCACTGTGACCGAGGCTGGTTCGGTCGAGGAGGCGGGTTCATGAGCGTGATACGCGCCAACCAGCGTGGCAGTCTCATCCTCGAGGTCATCGTGGCCGTCGGCGTGTTCGCGCTGTTCAGCGTCGCGATCGGCGGGATCATCGTCGCGAACGCGCGCGTTGTGACCTCAACGAGTTTAGAAACCCGCGCGGTCGCGTTGACCCGTGAAGCGATGGAGCAGGTGATCGCGATTAAGCAGAACACATGGATCGGCGTGGCACTCACGAGCCCGAACTCGTACTACACGCTCACGACCGTCGCGGTGCCGACGCCGCATTACGTCATGGCCCCTGACCCGACCGCGACAGGTGAACTGATCGAAGGATTTACGAGGACAATTGTGATGACCGCAGGCATGCGGGACGATGCCCTAAAACTCGCCGATAGTGGCACGCACGTTGATCCGAACGTGCGGAAGGTGACCGTCACGGTGAAATGGAACGACCGTGGTCGCGATCGTACCGAAACGCTCGTCATGTATCTCACGAATTGGAAAGGGGAATGACCATGCGACGCAATCCTCAAAATTGTCATGGCTTCACCCAGCACCACTTTTCACTGGTAGGTTTCGCGTGTGCATTAGGGAATGTCAAGAAAAAAGTTGGTATTTCATCGTCGAATGACCACATGAAAAGTGGTGCTGGGTTCACCCTCATCGAGCTCGTGCTCTACCTCGGGCTCTCGAGCATCGTCGTGCTTGCCTCGACCAGCTTTTTGACCGCGGCGACGAAGGTCCGCGTGCATACGAAGCAGCAGCAGAACATCCAGAGCGAAATCGACGCGGTCTCAGGACGTCTTTCATATACGCTCAGGAACGCGTACCGCGTCGAACTCGACGTACCTGGGACGCGGATCGATGTGTACGCAAAAGATCCCAGTTCGCCGGACCCGATCGTTACGTCATTCCAGGTCAAGGACGGCGCGCTCTACACGGGGAAGAACTCTGTCACACCAGCGGCCGACCTGTATATGTTGACCAACGCGGCCACTTCCGTCACCTCGCTGTCGCCGTTCGAGGTGGTGTCATCGTCGCTCAAAGTGATGCTTTCGTTCACGCAAGGGCCGGTGACCGTGCCGTTCGAATCGGTCTATGCGTTCAGGCAGTCATGAATCATATGAAAAAGCCATCATACAATCAGGACGGCAACATCACGCTCACGGTCGTGTTCCTCACGTCGATGGCTATGCTGATCCTCGCGTTCGGCGACCACACGCGCGTGTTCCAGGCCGCGGTCGCGGCGCGCGCCGGCAAGACGACCGAGCAGGCGTTCTATGCGGCGCAGTCGTGCGTCGAAGAGGGGTATCTGCAGCTCCGGACCGATGCCACATATCATGGCGGATCATTCGCTGTTGGAGATGCAACATGTACCGCTACCGTAACACCGAATTCCCCTGGTTCTACTGATGGTACACTGACGGGCGCAGGAACTTCGGGAACTACACTTCGTGGAATTATGTCGGGCTATTCTGGCGCGGGGCCAGAGACAGTTCACCACAAGACACAAATTTTTCATGTGATTGATCGCTCGGGTAGTATGGCTGATGATCACGTCGGGTGTTCTGACTATTCCGGTAAGAACCAAATCGACTGCCTTGCTGCGGGATTACTGTGGGGTGATAGGCCGTTTGTAAGCATTCAAAAGGCAGCAATTGATTTCAATTCAAACTTTATGAATTCCTCATATGATCAGATTGGATTGGTGACTTTCAGCTCCGACGTATTTCCGGTAAATGGGCAGTCGTACCAGCCGTTAACGGACAATGAGTTGGTTATCAACCATGCTCTCCAAGCGATAGCACCTCCGGATGGCACAACCCACATCGCTTCGGCTATCACGTTCGCAAAGGACCATTTTCCCGCTGCAAACGGTTCAAACCAGTATGAGATTTTACTTACTGATGGCGTGCCAAACGATGGATGTTTGACTGGATTTCAGTGTACGATAGATGCTACTTCGCAGGCAAAATCACAGGGGATCCATATCATCACGATTGGTTTTGGCAACGTTTTCGTCGAAGGTAACGCACATTATAATCCAAATTCGAAACCACTCCTCGAAACGCTTGCAAGTAAGGATCCGACTACCGGCCAGCCACTTTCATTTATCGCACCAGACAATACGGCATTACAGCAGATTTACCAGCACATTGAAGATATAATCACGACGTACAACCTTCATCAAGGTAGCTGGAACGAGCAATAACTTAATGCTATCAGTAAAGCGCCGTCGCGACGGCGCTTTACTTTTGATATTTGGGGAAGTAGTCTATCGATGGTTCGTCGACAACTGAATAGTGGGTATTGTTGTCTGACGACACGAAACGATGCATCGAAGCGTCTCGAAACAGGAGGTCTTGGTCATGAAGAGCTTCACGATACTGTTCGCACTCGTCACAATGCTGTTGCTGTCCGTCTCGTCCGTCTTCGCAGAAGAACCGCCCACGTTTGTGCGAGCGTGGGGTTCTCACGGGACGAGCGATGGACAGTTCCTAGAACCGAATGGAGTTGCTCTTGACCAGTCGGGAAATGTATTCGTCGTGGATAGTTACCGTTATATGGTCGAAATATTCACGAACACAGGATCATTCCTGACGAAGTGGACAGGCCTATGCGGTCCACAGGCAATTGCAGTTGATGCATCAGGCTTTACGTACATATCGGATATCGAGTGTGTTGGGATTTGGAAGTACGCTAGCAACGGTACGTACCTGATGCGCTGGGACAGATACGGAACGGGAGATGAGCAGTGTAGGGACCCACACGGGGTGACAGTCGATGGTTTGGGCAACGTATTTGTCGTTGATGCAAGTAGTAACCGTGTTCAGAAGTTCACGAACACGGGCACGTTCCTGACGAAGTGGGGAAGTTCAGGAACAGGGGATGGGCAGTTCAATTACCCGACTGGGATCGCTATAGATAAGGATGGGAATGTGTTCGTGGTCGACTGCTTTAACAACCGAATCCAGAAGTTCACGAACACGGGCACGTTTCTGACGAAGTGGGGTGTACAGGGTTCTGGAGATAGTCAGTTTCTCTGGCCAAATGCGGTTGCGACTGACCAATCAGGCAATGTGTACGTAACCGATAGTGGCAACAACCGAATCCAGAAGTTCACGAACACGGGCACGTTCCTGACGAAGTGGGGAAGCCCAGGAACGAGGAACGGACAGTTCAGCAACCCGTGGGGAATTGCAGTGGATACAAGCGAAAACGTCTTCGTAACTGACAGAGACAATTACAGGGTCCAGGAATTCAGTCCTCAACCGAGGAAGCTTCCTGTTCTTCTGGTTCATGGCCTCTGCTCGGACGGAAGTGTGTGGAATGACTTCGCGACGTACCTGACACAACGCGGCTACCGCGTCTACAATCCGAGCCTGACGCCGAACAACGGGAACATCAATGCGCTCTCGGTGCAGATCGACGCGGCGCTTGAGCACATCGTGACGCAGGAAGGAGCCGAGAAGGTCAACGTCGTCGCGCACAGCATGGGCGGGCTCGTGACAAGGCACTATGTGAGGCTGAAGCGGTCCGGGAGCCGGATCGCGACGCTCATCACGCTGGGTACGCCACAACATGGGTCAGACCTCGCGTCGTTCGCCTATAAGAACAAGACGCTGGCACGGTACCTCGGTAAGGTCGAACCCTGTCTCGTATTGGGACCCGCTATCGGAGATCTGCAGACCGGTTCGGAGTCAATCAACATACTGAACTACGGCTATCCGAACAGTCCGCAGAACCCGAATGGTCACGATGTACTCGGTGCTTTCAGCGGGGGGAGTCACAGTCCCGAGATCGATCACCAGTACGATGCGGGCTTGAAGGAGTGGGCACTCGCTGGGACACTACCGTTTGGACCCCCGGTAAGCTCTTTCTCCGGGCTCATCTGGGGAGCTGGGGAGTCCAATGACGGTTTGGTCGGAACGTCGTCGGCTCGACTCTACTGCAATGGAGTAGACCATTTTGCCACGGATGGTAACTTGGGGCTCGGTCCAAAGGCACATTTCTGGCAGCCGCTACTGTACTCGTCAGGGCTGCTCGTCTCGGGGACGCTTACTGGTTCTCCTGACCTCTTCCCGATCATCGAGAACCTGCTCGCGGGAGGAAGTCTGCCGACTAGCTCGAACTCTTCGCCATCACTCGCGTTCCGGTCGCAGCAGACCGCGGCGCAGGGCGATACGGTGATGAGCATCGTGCTGTCGGAGGACGGTGATCTCGGGCCGAACCAGACGGTCGAACGACCGTTCATGGTGCCGAGTACGCCGTCGTGCCAGGTGTCGATGGTGGCGGACGGAGCGACGTTCAAGCTCCGGATGCCGAACGGCACGCTTCTCGTACCGGCGGACACGATGACGTACGCGTGGCTGCACTACGTGGAGGACGCGAACAATGGTCTTGGCGTGTACACGCTCGACAATCCTTCGTCGGGAACGTGGCAGGCCGTGGTCGACGGTTCGGCCTATGCGCAGTCGCAGGGATATGCCGTCACCGTGGTCGTCGTGACCACGAAGAAGGTCGTCCTCGAACAGGATGTGACCGAGGTGAACTCGCCCGGTTCGGCGCACCTTAAAATGCACCTCGACGATGCCGGGACCGCTATTCCCGGATCGGCGTGGAGCATCGTGGTGACGAAGCCGGACAGCAGTACGGCGAGTGCTTCGGCGTTCGATGATGGTAGTCACAACGACGGCGTAGCTGGTGACGGCGTGTTCGGAGCGGATGTTCCGATCTCCGGACCGCTCGGCCAGTACCGCGTCGACGTGAAGGCAATCGTGCTGTCAGACAGCTCGACGTACATCGATGCGACGATGTTCGAGCTTCGGCACATCAACAACCTCGCCATGGTCGGCGACGTGTCCGTTGGTCGGAATCTCATCGTGGCGGGCGACTCGGCTGTCGTCTCGGCGACAGTGCAGAACCTCGGGGTCGACGCGGTCAACAACGTCAAGGTGGAGTTCTACGACGGGTCGACGCGGTTCAGCGTTGATTCGTTGAGTCTCAACTCTGGCGCATCGCAGACCGTTTCGGCGCTTTGGCACGCCGCTGCTCCCGATACGCACGTGGTTAGTGTCGTGGTTAGCCCGTTCTCAGTTCCGAGCGAGTCGAGCTACGTCGATAACACAATCACGAGGACGATCGTACTCGGACAGAACGTGAACGCCGTCGATGACCTCGGCACGCAGTCACGATTCAGTCTCGGTCCGGCACTGCCGAACCCGTCGATCGGCTCGGTCGAGTTCCGTTTCTCCACCCCGTTCCGCGCTCCCGCGACGTTCAGTATCTATGACGTCCAGGGACGCAAGATCAAGTACTGGCAATGGAGGGATCTACCGGCTGGAGCCCACGCGTTCCGGTGGAACGGTTCAACCGATAACGGCCACGCAGCGCCGACCGGCGTCCTGTTCGTCCGGCTCGTCATGAACGGACGGGTCGCGACGGGCAAGATCGTCCGTCTGCGCTAGCATCGCTTACTGCTCGTTCACTCTTCGCGCCCTTGCTTCTCAGCTTATCGAGAGGCAAGGGCGTTGGTATTTATATATACGATATGTTGTCTGACAGTGATTTTTTTTTCGCATAATGTTACAATATTGACGATATGGAAGAGAAGAAACGACTAATTCTGGACGTTCAAAACCTGACGAAGCGGTTCAATAACTTCACTGCGGTCGACCACGTCACCTTCCAGGCGCACCGCGGTGAGATCTTCGGCCTGCTCGGGCCGAACGGCGCCGGAAAGACCACGACGATCCGCGTGATATCGACGGTGCTTTCCGTGACCGATGGTATGACCATGGTCGACGGTTTCGATATCAGAAAGGAGCAGGAGGAAGTGAAGAAGCGTTTGGGCGTGCTCACGACCGACGTCGGCGTCTATGAGCGGTTTTCGGGCAGGGAGAACCTTCAATATTTCGCGGCGCTGTACAGCATGCCGAAGGAGAAGACGAAGGCAAGGATCGCAGAGTTGAGCGGCCTTCTCGACATGGACGAGTTCATCGACCGTCGGAGCGGCTTGTACTCGACCGGCATGAAACAGAAGCTCGCGATCGCGCGGTCGGTCATCCATGACCCGGACCTGGTTTTCTTCGACGAGCCGACCGCCGGACTCGATGTGCTCGCGGCGCGGACCGTCGTGCAGTTCATGCAGCGGATGAAGGAGCTCGGCAAGTGTGTGGTGTTCTCGACGCATATCCTCCACGAGGCGGAGAAGCTCTGTGCGCACGTCGCCATCATCCACCGCGGTATCGTCGTCGGTAATGGCACGGTCGAGACGTTGAAGAACGATACGAAGACGTCGAACCTCGAGGACGCGTTTTTGGCCCTCGTACAGAAAGGAGCCCACGCATGAACTTCCGCACCGTCATCACCGTGTGGTTCAAGGAGATGCGCGACACCGTGCGTGACCGTCGTACGTTGATGTCGATGGTGGTCCTGCCGCTGTTCTTGATGCCCGCGCTGATCGTCGGCCTCGGAAAGTTTTCGGAGTACCAGGTTAATAAGCTCGAGACACGGACCGTTACCGTCGCGTTCGAGAATGCCGTGGCCGCCCCAGACCTCGTGTCGTTCTTGAAAACGCAGGATAAGATCTCCGTCATCGAGGTGTCAGGAGCGCTGGCTGATGCCGTCAAAGCCGACCGTGTCGATGCCGGTATCGTGGTTCCCGACGGCTACGAGCAGACGCTTGCCGACCGTACGCCGATCACGTTGACATTGTTCACTCATTCGACTAATCAAAACGCCTCGGTCGTACCATCGCGTCTCGATGCGGCCATTTCCGCGTACAACCAGACCGTGTTGACCCAGCGATTCGCCGTCAAGAAGATCGATACGTCGATCCTCGTTGGCGTGTCGTTGAAGACATCGGATGTGGCGACCGATCAGGAAAAGAGCGGATTCGGTCTCGGGTTCATCCTACCGCTGTTTATCGTGATGTGGGCGATCACGGGTGGTCAGTACACCGCGATTGACGCTTCGGCAGGTGAGAAAGAGCGCAAGACGATCGAGTCGCTCCTGCTCACCCCGGTGAAGCGCATCACCATCGTGCTCGGCAAGTTCTTCGCGGTGGCATCGACCGCGATGATCTCCGTCGTCGTGTCGATCTCGAGCATGTACTTCACGATGAAATACTCGGGGTCGAACATCTTCACGAGCGGCACGATCGCGTCGGGTTCGAGCAATTCAGGCGTGATGGCCTTTTCAATGAGCATCGGTACGATCGCCGTCCTTATCGGCGTCGGCCTGCTCCTCGTGCTACTGTTTTCCGCGATCATGCTCTCGATCTCGATCTTCGCGAAGAGTTTCAAGGAGGCGCAGAGCTACATCAGTCCCGCGTATCTCGTGATCATCCTGCCGATCGTCATCTTCAACACGTTGCCGGGCCTTAAGACCACGCTCTGGATGTTCGCGCTCCCGGCTATCAACGCCATCCTGTTGTTCAAGGAGGTGCTAGTGGGAACGTTCTCGACGAGTCATATCCTGGTGACCGTCGCGACGCTCATCGTTTGTTCCGCGGTCGCGATCGTCGTCACGACGAAGATGTACGAACGTGAAAACGTCGTGCTAAAGTCGTAATGAGCATATATGGTAGGTGTTTTCGTTGAAGGGATTATGGAACTATGGTATCCTCCACGCACGTTTTTTAACTTCTTTCTATGGCACGCAAGGTAACAAAATTTGTCTGGTGGGCCGTCGGCGCCATGGTGCTTGCGGGTATCGTGTACGCGATCATGTGGATAGCACGACCGGTGAAGACCGTCGATGGATACCCGTTGAACGCGGTCGGTGCGACCGATTGGGTCGAGGGCGCGAAGACGCCGAGCGTCGTACTCATCGAGTACAGCGACTTCGAATGTCCGTACTGCGCGGAGTACTACGCCATCGTGAAGCAGTTGCCTGATCTGTATCAGAACCAGCTCGCGCTCGTGTATCGGAACTATCCGTTGGTATCGGCGCACCCCAACGCGATGGCGGGCGCACAAGCGGCCGAGGCCGCGGGAAAGCAGGGCAAGTTCTGGGAGATGCACAATCTCTTGTTCGATAATCAGAACACCTGGGCGAGCATGAGCAACACTTCCTCGACCTTCGAGGGGTATGCACAACAGCTCGGGTTGAACATGGACCAGTACCGTACCGACGTGAAATCACAGGTCATCAAGGATCGTATCGCCCTGCAGATCAAGAGTGGTGATGCGGCGAAAGTCAGCGGAACACCATCGTTCTTCCTGAACGGAAAGGCGATATCGCCCGCGATCACGCTCGATGCCTTCAAGACATTAATCGATGCGGCAATTAAGAATGCGCCGCTGACGGACACCGCCAGCGCGCCAGCCGTACATATCCATGCCGACATCCGCGTGGTCGTGGATGGTACGTCGATCGACTTTTCACAGGACAAGTACCAGAAGACCGCAGACGGCAAGGACCTGAGCCAGGACGTGCATTTCCATAACGGCAACGGCGAGCTCGTGCATATCCATAAGGCCGGAATCACGATCAATGACCTGTTCGCGACGTTCGGCATGAGCCTCGATCGCGATTGTCTGACGATCGATGCGAGCACGACGAAATGCGCGACCGGCGCGAATAAGATCTACCTCTACGTGAACGGACAGCCGAACACGTCCTTTGGTGACTATGTGTTCAAGGACCTCGACCAGATCCTCGTCGTCTACGGCTCGGATTCCGCCGCCGCGATACAGGCGCAGATCAAAGCCGTGCCCAACAACGCCTGCATCTATTCGAAGACCTGTCCGCAGCGAGGGGCACCGCCACCCGAGGCCTGCGCGGGAAGTGAGACGACGGATTGCACCAAGGCATGACGAACGCGCCAGAGTTGGTCGTCTTGGTGGACGCGCACAACAGAGCGATAGGCACCGCGCCGAAAGCCGATGTCCATACCGACGACACGCCGCTGCACCGCGGTTTTTCGCTGTTCCTGTTCAGGTCGAACGGGGATTTGCTGCTTCAGCAGCGCGCGGCAAGCAAGAGGACTTGGCCGCTCGTCTGGTCGAACAGCTGTTGCGGGCATCCTGGTCTTGATGAGGACGCGCTCGACGCCGCGCGTCGGCGGCTTAAGGATGAGTTGGGGATCGAACACGCCGATGTGCGTATGATGTTGCCCGATTACCGTTACTATGCCGAGAAGGACGGCGTCGTCGAGAACGAGTTCTGTCCGGTGATGGTGGCGACGAGTGGTGATGCGGTCATGCCGAATCCCGATGAGGTCGAGGCGATCGAGTGGGTGCCGTGGGAGCAGTTTGTGGCACGGACTATGGGCGACCCATCGCGCTATTCGCCGTGGTGCAATGAGGAGGTCAGGTTGCTACAAAATAATCCGTCGTTCAAAACGTGGTTCGCCGCGATCTAGGGTTGAAAAAAGTTGCGAAATTGTGTATAGTACAACAGTACTTTTAACATTGGTATCACCCTCATGAAGCCACGAATTGCGTATCTTACCTCGCTGGTCTTTACCACACTCGGACTCCTCCTCTCCGGGTATCTTTCGTACTACACATTGTTCACAAAAGTCGGATGTCATAAGGGATTCATCCCGTTCCTGACGTGTGGTAGCAACCCGGTCAAGTTCTGGGGCGTGCCGCAGTGCGTCGTCGGATTCGCAATGTACGTCGTGCTCGCGGTCGTCGCATTGATTGGTTTGAGGAAGCTCTCGAGTAAAGGCATCATGACGACGGTGCTGTCGTTCGGCATCCTCGGCACGCTATTCTCCGCATCGCTCTCGGTGTACGAGCTGTTCATACAGAAACCGCACCCGACGCAGCTACCGGCATGTGTCTACGGCTTCTTCTTCTATGTGGGCGTCTTAGTGGTAAGTGCCATGGCCATGAGGTCATTCGCAAAGCCGCAACTTCCCACCACACCCTCGGCCCCTTCGCAGCCTGTCGTATAACATCAACCGTTGCTACCTATGCGACCGCTCATACCTGAGATCGTCACGCTCCCGAAACGAACGGTCTTGACGATCACTACCGTCGGCGATCCCAACAAGATGGGGGATGTGTTCCCTGCGCTCTACGGCACGGCCTACGGTACGAAGTTTAAGGTGTTCAAGCCGAAGAAGAAGGACATGCCGATCGGCGAGTGTTCCGCGTTTTGGCCCGATGCCCACTTGAAGCCGAAATCGAAGTGGACCGGCATTTGGAATTTGGAAGTCCCCTCGTTCGTGAAACAAAAAGACCTAATCCAAAAGAACCCGAAGCTTCTTGTGAAACTCGGTACGTTGAAGGCCGGGCGTTACGCGCAGGTGCTCTATGTTGGAATGTACGCGGGAGAGAAGTCGACCATTGAAAAGCTCCACGCGTTCATCAAGGAGAAGAGCTACGCGCTTGCAGGACCACATGAAGAAGTATATTTGACGAAGCCCGGACCAAAGGCGAAGACTGTGATCAGATATCTCGTACGGGCACGTTGATCGCCGTCATGGAGCTCCACGCGACCATCGTCGGGACTGGGAAGATCGGGACCGCAATTGCCGCAGCGTTGGAGCGGCAAGGTGTCGCTGTCGCCACATGGAACATCACGGCGCAGGAACAGGATAATCCAGCCTTGCTCCGAAAGATCATCCCTGGAGTGACCGCGGTGTTCCTATGCGTACCATCGTGGGCAGTGCGACCCGCGTTCGTTGCAGTACGGCCGTACGTGGAGCCGTCGACCGTGGTCGTCTCGCTTGCGAAGGGTATCGAGATCTCGACCGGCAAGACGATGGACGAGGTGCTTGCCGAGGTGGCCGGACCTGATCGTAGCGTAGCGCTTTTGAGCGGGCCGATGATGGCATACAAGCTAAGAGACGGCGCTGCGTGTGCCGGCGTGGTGGCGACGTCATCGCGAAAGTCGTACGATGCAGTGGCGACGATGTTCCGTGGTTCGAACCTCTCGCTCGAGTACTCCGATGATGTCCGTGGCGTCGCACTCGCGGGCGTACTCAAGAACATATACGCACTCGCGGTCGGACAGGCGATCGGGTTGAAGAAGGACGATCACGCGGTCGCGCAGTTGGTCAAGGACGCAGAGGAGGAAATGGTCAAAATTGGTGTAGTCCTCGGCGCGCAGCAATCGACGATACGCGGGACGGCGGGTTTTGCGGATTTTGTCGAGACCGCCTTTGACAGCGAATCGAGGAACAGGACGGTGGGCGAGCAACTCGATGACGTGCGAAGTACTCACCTTGAGAGCGAAGGATTGTTCAGCGTCCAGACGCTCGTCAAGCATCACGGGGCCGACATGAAGATGTTCCCCATTTTCCATTCGGTGTATGATGCGGCAGTGGAGAAAAGCGTCCCACTCTATAAAGGTGAACCCGCTAAGTAGTCGTTGTGTAATAATGCATATTTGAAGGTGTACTAATGGTCGACATACTAAGCACTACCGAAGAAATTTCCGACGAGACGCTCGTAACGCGCGTGCTCGAAGGAAAGACTGAGGCGTTCGGCATGCTCGTGAGAAGGTACGAGCAGAAGCTCCTACGGTATGGCCGTCGGTTCCTTTCGGGCCGTGAGGACATCGAAGACATTGTCCAGGAGGTGTTCCTCCGTGCGTATGAGAATCTACGGAGCTTCGATAAGAGCCGCCGGTTTTCACCGTGGATCTATCGCATCGCACATAATGCCTTCGTGAACGAGATGCGTCGGGCGACACGGCATCCGACGACCGTATTTGATGCGGATGTCCTCATACCACACCGTACCCAGGAGTCACCAGAGGACGATCACGATCGTGCCGAGATGCGCGAATTCCTCAGGAAGGGCCTTGATAAGCTCGACCAGAAGTATCGTGAGCCCTTGATACTGTACTACTTCGAGGAATTGAGCTACGCATCAATTTCCGACGTTCTGCATATCCCGGTGTCGACCGTGGGCGTCAGGATCAACCGCGGCAGGACCGCGTTACGAAAAATTCTCAGTACGAATACCCCACCACTATGAGCACCGAACCCATCGACCAGCAGGTCATGAACAAAATCAAGGATCAACACCTCGTCATGCGACCGAGACGGAGCTTCGTGCTCCATCGGTGGTACATCGGTGCGTTGTTTGTGTTGTTCGGACTGGTTATAGTGTTCGTGACGAGTTTTACGCTGTATACCCTGCATCGCACCGGCGTACTGTACTTGCTCACGTTGGGGAGCGGGGTATTTAAATATTTGTTACATCCGTTCTCGTGGTTCACTGGA
>CAINXF010000162.1 GCA_903854795.1 Candidatus Kerfeldbacteria bacterium | reverse complement strand
ATATGACGAGTGGGATCAATATGCAATTCGATGGGGAGGAACGATGTGCGCGTCCCTCCCCGATACGTTCAGCAACCGCCGCTGATCTGATAGATCGTGTAGCAACCGCCGCTGTTCGCGTTGAAGGTGTTGAACGTGACGTAGTGGATACGGATGCGACTGTCCAAACCCCAGTTGCAGTCGATCCACCACATGCCGTTCGGATCGCGCGCGTACACGATCGCCGTGTGCAGACCGCTGCCCCATCGGGTCTGGATGATCATCCCCTGCCCGACGTTCTGGATCCCACCGCTCCACGGGGACACGTAGCAGCCCGAGTACCAGCTGCACGACCCATTGTTCGTCGGCACTACCGCGACACCGCGCGAGGCGTTTGGCACGACGACCTGCTGCACCCACGTCTTGCACGTGTAGCCTCCGCTGTAGGGGGCGTACGGGCACTGGTTGTCCAACGAAGCGCGGTAGTTGTAGGTGGCGTAGGCGGTGTTAAGAACCGACATGTTCCTCGACACCTGGGACAATGAACGCCACCAATTGATGTCGGCCTGCGATGCGGCCGGCGTCACGAGCGGCCTGTCGATCCTCGTCACCGACGAGTCGGTGGCCGGCGTGATCGCCGTGGTGACAGGACTGACGGGATCCTTCTTCTCCCCGCAGCCCACGAGCGTTACGACGCCGATACACAGCGCCGCGATGATGATGCGTGTTCGCATTGCACTACCCTCTCTGTTCGAGTGGACTTCTCTGACAACGCGACGACACTTTCCGACCGAATTGAGTCAGTTCAATACCTCCTTTTCAACGAACGCCAATACGACACGACGACGCGGAAGCGCCATCGTGCGTGTATTGAGAAAAGAGCTGACTCTAGTGTACGTCAGTTATAAACACCGTCAATGCGTCCTTATCCCCTCTTTTCGCGACGGCGATGTGTCTGATGCTATTTCTGCCCGTGCGTTGAGCGTAAGGTCCATGACTTCGCCACGGCGAGTACGGTTTCACGATCGTCTGCCGCATCGATAGTGTTCTTGCGTTCGACACCGCACCGCTGACAACGATGCACGACGACCTGCCGCTTCTTCTCGTGCTCGATCCGCAGCGGCTCCATCATGCCGTTGCACGCCTCGCCACGGTCGCCGGGGTTCACGTCGACGTGCTTACTCCAGAGGCATTTCGGACAGTGGTTCGTGTAGCCCGTGCCGATCACCTTCGTTCCGCAGTGCTCACACGTGAAATCCTCGACGGTGCGCTGGAATTTAGTGGTCATAATAGTTCCTAAGTATCCTCGCATCAACGGCGAATGTCAAACCATTAACCTGCCGCGAAGGAACTCTTCAACAAGTGCCTCGCGTTCTTGTGGTGTTGCGTCAGGAGTTCTCCTGACGTGGTAGAGATGAAAAAGCTCATGCGTAATGATATCAAGCTGACGCACTAATGGCTTATGGGTCGGAACCATGAACCATTGATCCTGCGTGTCATACGGCATCAAATATGCAGTCGTAAGATTAACGCGAACGCTGATCGGTATATACTCCACTTTTAAAAAACGACAAATGTCGCGTGCAGTCGTTTCTTCCATTGCGCCCCATGACCGCTCCAATGCTTTTGCCATACTGCGAAAGTGAATAAGCATTGTCTTGGGTACAGTACTGATGACCTCAGCCACCCGGTCATCACGCAGGGGAATATTACGATCAAAAGGATACTCTTTCGTAAATTGAAAGCTATCCGGATACGTTCGAGCGATACGAAGCCAATTATTTATATCAGCGTCCGGGTTGTAAGCAATTGCAGTCATTAGGTTTTTCCGAGAATCTCTTTGGTCGGTCCATATGGTGCAGTGTACGGCTTCCGGTGCGTGGGAGCAATCCACATGCTACACTAAACACCATGAAACGCCGCATCATCGTCATCCTCGGGCCAACCGCGTCGGGCAAGACAGGGCTCGGTATCGCGCTCGCAAAAAAAAACCACGGTATTATATTATCCGCGGATTCACGGCAGATCTACCGCGGCATGGACATCGGTACCGCGAAAGTAACACGGCGCGAGATGCGCGGCGTGCCGCACTACCTCCTTGACCTCGCCTCGCCAAAAACATCGTTCACCGTCGCCCAATTCCAACGCCATGCGAATCGAATCCTGAGTCGTACGCCAGACACGACGCCGGTGTTCGTCGTCGGCGGATCGCCGTTCTACATCGAGGCCATCACCAATCCCTCGCCGTACCCCGAAGTGAAACCGAACGTCAAATTACGGAAACGGCTCTCTAAAAAAACGACGACGCAATTGTTTGCGATACTCAAAAATCGAGACCCGCGACGCGCACGCTCGATCGACGCACATAATCCGCGACGTTTGATCCGTGCGCTCGAGATCGTCGACGCGCTCGGTAAGGTGCCGGAACGCAACACCGCCGCTCCCTACCGCATCCTTAAAGTCGGCATCGACGTGCCGAGAGCGAAACTATACAGAAACATCGACCGTCGCGTCGATGCGCGCATGCCCGGTATGCTCAATGAAACAAAGCGGCTGCACGCACAGGGCATTTCTTGGAAACGACTCGAGCGGTTCGGGCTTGAGTATCGTTGGATGAGCAGAGTTCTCACGAAAAAGACCACGCGCCGCGAAGGACTCGAACGGCTTAAGGGAAACATCCACGCGTTCGCGCGACGCCAGCTCACGTGGTGGCGCAACGACGGCACCATCGAATGGATCACAAATCGACGTTCGGCTGAACGTCTGGTCGATCGATTCTTGAAATAGTGTTGCTGGTCCGATCTCCTGTTGCGTGGTGAACGCGCGGGAGACCGGACCGTATACGAGCATGCACCGCTTATGCGGCGCCTTTCTTGAGATCTCCGTTAGCCGAAGACCCTTCTTCGCCCTCAAGCGACTGACCGCTAGCTGCGCGCCGATTCTCCTCCTGAATCCTGGCGTAGATCTCCTCACGGTGCACTTTCACTTCAGGGGGTGCCTCGATACCGAGCTTAACCTGCCCGGACCGGACCTCCAACACCGTGATCTTCACACTGTCGCCGATTCTGATGTTCTCACCGAGCTTCCGTGCCAGTACGAGCATCCGAGTACCCTCCTTGTTCCTCACCCCGTAGGGGTGGCTTGTGGTGGTGTTACGGACGCAAAGATGCGCCACTCAGACTGCGGGGTTAGAATCCAAGACAGGCTATCATACTACACTACACATGTCAACCGCCTTTCATCGAGGCGGTCGCCATGGCAAAAAACGTGTTATTCCTTGAATATCCCTTCGAGGATCGACTTCACAACCGAGGCCTGTGCCTTGCCGCGTGTCGCTTTCATGGCTTCCCCGATGAAAAATTGCAGCACGGCGATCTTACCCGCTTTGTATTTCGCGACCTGTTCGGGATTCTTGTCCACGATCTCGCGCAGGATCGGCTCAAGTTCCTGTGCGCTCCCCATGGTCGTCAGTCCTGCGTCCTTCACGAGCGTGTGCGGCCCAAGGTTCGGGTTATCGACCATCTTTTCGTACAGCTCGGCCGCGGTCGACATCGTGATCGTCGAACTGTATGCCATCCACAGCAGACGCCCCAGGTTCTCCGGTTTCACTGGCAACCCCATGATCTCGCGCCGCTCTGATGAGATACGATTCAACAAGAACTTCGCGATGAACCGCGCGACGTCGTCCCGTCGTTCCTTCCAGAAGGCTTCCATCTCTACCGCGCTCTTCTCGTTCGCACCGTATTCGCGAAACTCGGTGAGGACCTCCTCGAAGTACTTCCAGAACGGCATGTCGTGCTGCGGCGCGCGGGCGACGTCCTTGATGAGCGAATCGGCGAGTGCGGCGGTCAGGCCGTACATTGAGACGAACCTTGCACGGCGGGCATCAGGAAGCTCCGGCGTCTGCGCACGGATGGCTGCGATGAACTCGCGGGTGAAATGGAGCGGTGGAATGTCGGGTTCCGGAAAATAGCGATAATCGGACGCTGCCTCTTTCCGACGCTGCTCGACGGTCTCTTGTGAGGTCGCGTCCCAACCGCGGGTCGTGTGTTCGGCCGGTGATTTTCCTTGTTCCCAAAGCCCACGCTGGCGCTCGATCTCAAACGCGAGCGCTCGCTCGACGTTCCTGAACGAGTTGACGTTCTTGACCTCGGTCTTCGGGTACAGTTTCTCGTCCCCGACCGGCCGAAGCGAGACGTTCGCATCGCACCGAAGCTCGCCCTTCTCCATATCGGCATCCGACACGCCGAGGTACCGCATAGTCAACCGCAACTGCTGCAAAAAATCCTTCGCTTCTTCCGGCGACCTCAAATCAGGTTCGGTGACGATCTCCATGAGCGGTGTGCCGGCACGGTTGAAATCGATGAACGAATCCTTGCCGACGTGCGAGAGCTTGCCGACGTCCTCCTCGAGGTGGAGCCGCTCAATACCAATCACGCGCTCAGTGTCACCGCCTGCGCTCACGACGAATTCGCCGTGCACACCGATCGGCTCGTCGTACTGCGAGATCTGGTAACCTTTCGGCAGGTCAGGATAAAAATAGTGCTTACGGTCGAACTTCGAATGCTCGTTCACGGTGCAGCCGAGCGCGAGTGCCGACATGACCGCCCAATCGATCGCCTGCGTGTTCGGCACGGGCAATGTGCCCGGATGACCGGTACACACAGGGCAGATGAGTGTGTTCGGTGCGGCACCCTCACTTGTATTGTTACAGCCACAAAACATCTTCGACTTCGTCTTGAGCTGTACGTGTATTTCGAGCCCGATGATCGCTTCAAGTTTCATATATACGCAGTGTAGCAGCGTTTTACGTATGCGAAAAGGCACCGTCTCATTCTCCTTTCTATCGGAGACGGCGCCTTACGAACAAGAGCATGCATGACCTTTCGGTCGGTTGTGGTCATCATTGACGGTACTTCGACCAGACGACGAGCATCACGGCGTGGTGTACATACCGCTTCGAGAGCAAGATGCCTCGTGGTGCACAGTCCACCACTCCCCAGACCTTCGGGTGCTGTTCCGCGAGCCACAGATAGCTCCTAAGCACGCGGCGTTGCAACCCCTTCATCCGCTCGTGCAGATCTCGCTTGCCCCGCTTGAGGTACTTCCGCGGATGCTTCTTCAGCACCAGCTTGAAGCTGACCTCCGACGGAACTGCCAGCAGGACGTTCAGGTCGGGCTGTGGGATACCCATGATGCCGGATTCGAACCCGGTCAGCCAGGCATCGAACGCCTTCCATGCGCGCATACCACGAAGCGACGCGATACCGAACGCACGGTTGGATTCGGTGAAACGGTCCGCGATGACGATGTTGCCTTGCGCGAGCCAGCCCTCGATCTTCCGTGCCATGGCCTTACGGTCGAGCGCATAAAACATCGATGCGGCATAGGGACCGACTTCGGCCCTCGTGCCGAACCATCCGTTCAGGTACTTCTCGACGAACACCGCCGACCATGTGCCGTAGCCTGGACAGGAGATCATCCTGACCTTCCTGCCCTCAAGTCGCAGCGCCCGCGCAAGCATCCGTGCTTGCGTGGCCTTTCCAGAGGCATCTCCACCTTCGAGTGCGATGAACAGCCCTCGCCGCCTCCTCATCACACGACCTGCTTCTTCTGGGGACGCGCCTTCGGCTTGACCATCTGAGCCTTCAAAAGCGCCAACACCCTACGCAGGTGTTCGTTCGGCCGACTTGGCGGCATGAGGAAGCAGTGCTCGCAGCGGGCCTCGTACGTGAAACCCATCCTGCGGTACCGCTCAGTGTCGGGCACGAAGCGAGGTGTATTCCTCGGCGCTGGGTGACCGAACATCAGACGCTGCGAGTGGTGCGCCGGCGACTTGTGGCACACCTTGCACTTCCCCGGGAACATGGCGTACTCGTCGGACTTCGCCATCATCCACGCGACGAGCTCGAACGGCTCGTCGTTGAAGTCGACTGGCAGACCGGTCCAATAGATGTGCTTCCCCTGGGCGTGCAGCAGGCGGATGACGTCCTTGAACTGACGCGCCATCGCCTTCGTCCGCTCGAAGAAGTGCACCTCCTCGATGCAGATGTGCTTATTGCCGGATGCGAGGCGAAGGATGTCCTTCGGCCGCTGCACCGGAACTGCCTTACGATAGCTCGCGTGCGAGCGGGATCGAACGACGTTCATGGTCTTCGAACGGATCGACAGCACCGGCTGGAGGAACACGAGGCCCTCATGCTGGTTGCTGGGATCGTTCGCGATGCCGATGATCCACCCGCTCTTGCCGCCGAACATGTTCCCGGTCCGTCCCTCGATGTAACCGAGTTCCGAACTGTGGTTGATGCGACTGAAAAGCGGCGGATCGTGCTTCTTCTGAACCTTCTTTGCGCTCATCGGGTGACCCTCCGGGGATGTTGTCCACAACCGAATTGTCGAAGAACAGCGTATCTGCCCTCCGAAGATACGGCAAAATCTTACCCTTCAACCAAGGTACCGTCAACTCGCATTTTTTGACTTCTACCGCTTGTAAAAATCGGCCTTGAAATCCATCTTAACGGCACGAAGATGCTCGACCAAGAGCGGGTGCACTTTCTTCACCTGTTCATATACATCGTAGACCACCGCGCGGTACGAGAAGTGTCCGCCGGACTTCGAGCGCAATTCGATGAAGTGATGCAATTCACGGAGGTTCATCTTGAACAACGTGCGCTTTTTATACCCGAGCGGGATCAGGTACGTCGCATCGTCGGGCATGTCCTTACCGATCGTTTCGACCACCTGCGCCGCATTTATCATTGCCTCGTCGAACAACGGCTTCAACCCTGCGTCCTCGAGATCACGCGGAACCTCGTAACCAAGATCCGTGCCCAATGGCTGGTTGACTTGCGTCAGCATCCGGTGTCGCTGCAGGTCGCGATACGCGCCGTAATCGAACAGGATATCAACGAGGAACCCACCCGGCACCTCGAAGTGCCTCGTGACCCAATCACGTTCACCACGTTGCGATTGCACGGCAACGATGATCTCGCGCTTCTTCACGTCATCGAGCGTACTAACTTTCTCAATAATCTCACGAAACGACGCGCGCGAACCGCTGTAGATGATCGTCGCCACAAGCTCGTCTTCGGGACTACATTTCTCAGCGATATAATCAGCGCGAGGCTGGTCGTTCTTCTTCGGCTCCATGACACCAAGTTCCTTCGCGTACCGCGCGCCGATCGCGGCAACACCGTCGAAGTACGGCTTCGGCTCGGTGTGCTTCACGAGCGTCGGGGCGCCTTTGACCTGAAGTTTCAGCGACTCGTCCAGGGTCAATGCTTCGTCTGGTGCTTTTTCTGCGAGCGTCTCAAGTAACGATTGAATCTTCTCACGGTACGGATTGTACGCGGGATTGACCGCCGCCGCTTCCACCTCTGCGCCGATCTCACGCACCTCTGCGAGCGGTGAACCCTTCATCTTCGAGATGGCATGTCGGAGTGCGCGCGCGCTCATGATCATCCCGAAATTTGTGAGCGTGCCTGCCGGAAGCAAGTAACGTGCCACATCGAGTGACCGCGCCTTCAATTTCGCCTCGTAGAGCTTGTCTGCGAGGTCATCCGGCTTTGGATAGCTCTTCCGATAGTATTCGATCATGCCCGCGAGCACCTTCTCGTACGTGGCGAAAAGCATGTCCGCGGTCTTCACATAGAGCTCTGCGTGCTTCGAGGCCATGATGGCCGTCGGACGAAAATAGCTTGACGAGTCGAACTGGACGTAGCGCGTGGACTTCT
>CAINXF010000161.1 GCA_903854795.1 Candidatus Kerfeldbacteria bacterium | reverse complement strand
TCGCCGCGGCGATACCGACGGTCGGATGCAGGCGCATGAGCCAGAGACCGACGAGCAGGATGAGCAGGCCGAACGCAATCGCGCTCACGTCGCGACCGGCATCGATAGGCGGCACGCCTGCCTTGATGAGCGGCGCCATGAGCATCGCATAGAACGGTGGCCATTGCGTTTGTGGCCGTGGTGCCAGCGTCGAATCGAGTTCGAGTATGCTAGTGGTGGCGCCTTGCCCTGCGGCAAGATGCCGCGCCGTGTCGACGTACATGATCGAGTCCGTGGTCAGGACGAGCGCACGGTGCGCCTCGTTGAGCGCGAAAAAAACGCCACCGACAGCGATGATAGCAAGGATGAACACTGTGATACCAAGGCGCGCGCGGTGTGAAAACTTCATGACGTAAGTATACATGAAAAACATGCACCCGGCGGGGCATACCCCAACCAGGTGTTCACTGAGCGGTCGTTAGAATAGTCGCCAATTATTGTCCGAGAGGATGCCTCCTGCGATGAGACATACCGCCGCGAGCAGATTCAGGATATGTGTGAGACGCAATCCTCGTTTGATCGTCGGGTCGTCGGGTAGCATGACGTTCCAACGTTTCCACCACTGCTGCCGAAGGTCTTTCGCGACCTCGGGGTAGTGCTCCATAAGGCGACTCCGCATGGCGAACGATAGCCAGACCGAGTACGCATAAATCAGGGCTGCGACGCCGATCAACGTCCAACCGTAGGCGTGGCGCATGGAGGATGTCATGGACGCGGGTCGTTATCCGGGCGCGGAAATCGGCCGCTCTTACGGAGCGATTCGCGGAGGATCCATTCGACCTGGCCGTTGAGGCTCCGTAGGTCGTCCTTCGCCCAGCGCTGCAGCGCTTCAAGCACCTTCTTGTCCATGCGCAGCAGGAACGATTTGTTGTTCGTGGTCCGCACGGGACTACTGATAGAGCGAGCCAGTGTTGACGATCGGTTGCGCGTCACGGTCCGAGGTCAGGACGACGAGCAGGTTCGATACCATGCTCGCTTTGCGCTCATCATCGAGTTTGACTTTGCCGCCCTCCTCGAGCTTGTCGAGCGCCATTTCGACCATACCGACTGCGCCTTCGACGATGCGTTGGCGGGCCGCGATGATCGCGTTCGCCTGCTGGCGGCGGAGCATCGCGCTGGCGATCTCCGGCGCGTACGCGAGGTGGCTGACCCGCGCCTCGATGACCTCGACGCCGGCTTTCGAGAGACGTTCCTGAATCTCACCTTTCAGTTTCTCGGCGACTTCAGCAGTGCTACCGCGGAGCGAGAGTACGCCGTCCTGGTGCGCGTCATAGGGATATGATGTCGCCATGTTGCGCAGCGCGGACTCGCTCTGCACGCGGACGAAGTTCTCGTAGTCGTCGACGTTGAACAGCGCCTCGGCGCAATCGACGATCTTCCAGACGACGACCGCCGCGATCTCGATCGGGTTGCCGTCATGGTCGTTGACCTTCAGATGGCCACTCTCGAAGTTGCGGATGCGGAGCGAGATGCGGCGCTTCATATAGAATGGGTTCATCCACCAGAATCCATCTTCTTTCACCGAACCGACGTACTCTCCGAACAGTTGGGCCACGGCGGCCTGGTTCGGGTTGATGACGAGGAAGCCGGAGCACGTCATGAGCGTCAGGATGAACAGTATCGCCCCGACCGGGACGAGCCAGGCGATGCTAAAAATGCCCGCGATGAGCAGCACAGTGCCCCACATGCAGAGCATGAAGAAGATGATGCCCGCTGCGCCCCAGCCGCGGATGGCCTTTGCTGATTTATCTTGCGTCATACGAGTTTCCTCTGTGGATAATTATCTAAATGATATCAATATGATATATCATCATGATGAAAAGTCAAGGCCCTCGCAAAAGCCATACGTTAGATATGATATTTCTCATATATATTGTACGCAGAAGATGTTTCGTGTACCATTTAATCAAGCCGTCCCAGAGACACACATAAAACAATTGAAACCATGAAACTAGACCATTACCACGCCTATCGAACAAGGTCGTTTTGGATCGTATTCCTTGTGACGACCGGCCTGATCGTCATCACCTCGAGCACGCTCTATTACTACATATCTCGGGTGCTTTTTACACAGACGCAACAAGACTTAAGGTCCATCGCTGAAAAAACGGTCGCGTTGATCCCAGTCGATGTCCACGAAAAATTGCAGAAGCCGGACGACCAGAATTCCGATGGCTATAAACAGATCGAGGCAATCTTCAAGTCGGTGATGGCTGGTAACCCGAAGATCGACGATATTTACACGCTTAGGCCGACCAATTCGGCCGATACGATGACGTTCGTGGTAAGTGGCAAGGAAACAGCCGATTACAACCACAACAACGTCATCGATGAGAACGAGATTAAGGTGTCGTTAGGTGAGACGTTCGATGTGACGGGGCTCAGCTATCTCAAGCAAGGATTTACGGAGCCGAGCTACGATCACGCGATCACGTATGACAAGTGGGGTGCGTGGCTTTCTGGATACGCGCCGCTGAAGGACGCGCAAGGAAAGACCGTCGCGGTGTTGGGGGTCGATTATTCAGCACAGGCCGCGTCCTCGAACACTTCTGAATTCCTCACCATCATCGTACGGGTCGCCATCACCATGATCCCGTTCTGCTTCTTGTGTGCGCTCTGGCTCGGCCGAAGGATCCATAGGCCCGTCGAGGTCATGACGAAAGCGATGCATCATATCATGCATGGTGAGCCGAATTATCGGATTCCTACGAACGGGAAAAACGAGGAAAAAGTGATCGCGGAATTCTTCAACACGACGAAGGACGTCCTCTGGGACGAGGCGAAACGTCAGGCAGAAAAAGAAGACAAGGAATAGCGAAGTCAGTCGCCAGCCGGATATCCGATACGAAGCGCCGCAGCTTGAACGTGAGCTGCGTTTGGCGTGAATACGTAGTACCCGTATAGGTTATTAAAGTTTTGAGGTTGTAGGTCCTGGTTTATAGAACCAGTACAGCAAATCCATACCTTCATTGTTGCAGACGAGCGTTTTTTCCCGTGCGTTAGGATCATTCTTTTTGTTGTAGTACAGCGTGCAAGGGGCGTCGACGGGGTTGACGCTAATTGTGCCGCCTGCGCCGATGACAGTAGGGGGGTTGCCGTCTTTCCAGAGCGATTCTATCACTGCGCAGATCTCGTCACGCTGTGCCTGCGGAAGCGATTTTCCTTCTCCGATGCCCATGACGCCGCCCGCAGCCAACGAACGCTGACAGTACCCGTCGAAGAACGATGCGGTCAACCTACCTGCACCGAGCGGATTGTAGTTGTTGACGATCTCTTCGCGGTCGAGGTGCCCGTCATGGTCCGTGTCGGATGATTTTGGATCCGTTCCGTAAAAAACTTCCTGAACATCAGGGATGCCGTCATTATCTGTGTCCGCAGCGATATTGGAAGGCATTGCGGAGGTATCGCTCCCTTGCCGTGCAGCGCAGTCCGCTTCTGTTGGATAGCCGACCGCGGTCCCGCAGTCGTGGACCGTTACTGACACGCACTTCTTCTGCTCCTC
>CAINXF010000160.1 GCA_903854795.1 Candidatus Kerfeldbacteria bacterium | reverse complement strand
TATTCCATCATCAAGATACCTAACCATACTTGTTCCCTGACCGAACGACATCTGTGCCCAATGTCCATCAATACAAATAATTTCCGGCCTTCCAGAAACTTCACCTTGCCTGAATTCTCGATTACCTTCGAAATCGCCTATATTATTTTTCGCTGAACACGATTGCATTCGGCAGATTCCTGCCGGGACCGACCTTGTACGCCCCGCGGTACCACAATGCCGATGATCCACCGCCATCGAGGTTCATCGCGTAATCCAGCTTCATCGAGCGCATGATCTTGCCCAAGTCAGGGACGGTCGCCTTTCGCGCGATCACGAGGTACACCATCGTACCCCTGATCCCGATGCCACCGCGGGTCGTCTTAACGAAGTGTGACTTATAGTCGAGTGTGTCGATTTCACTTTGCGTAAGCACGTAGGCACCGTCGTTAATGAACGTCGGGCCGTTCGAGATCGCTGCGGTCAACACGGACGCGTTTGGATCGACCGCGGGCTGCCCATGGAGTTGCGGCAAATACGGGTAGGTACCGGTGTCACGATAAAACCTGAAGATGCCGTTCGCATCGAACGTAAGCATCGCCCCACGGTGGTTGAATCGGTTTTGCGCGGGATTGACGTACTTTCGGTTCCGATAATTGAACACCGTCCAATAGTAGTTACCGGCCGGACCGCATGTTTTGTAATCGGCCGGACAGAAATATGTTCCGTTGATCGCGGCAAATCCCTTGCCTTCGTCGAGATACGCCTTTAATGACTTCGTCGGGCACGACTTGAGGTAGCACACCGTGCCGTTCGTACCGGTATAGGTCTTTACTTTGAGCTTCGGGTTACGGAGATCGATCTTCACGAGGTCGATATCGAATTTCGTAACACCTACCGTCACCGTTTTTCTCGCGTGGGAATCGTAGGGGTGTGTGGATTCGGCCTGGGCAGGGCTCACGTTGACCAATAACAATGTAACGGCAACAATCGCGGCAATTTTGATTGCACCAGTGTGCATTGTGTGTATACTTTTCCACGGCGACCACGACTTGATAAGTCCTGACATAGTAAAGTGATGGTACCATGGGCTTTCACATCTATGGAAGCGTTCATTCTCCAGTGCTACAATGAAAGCATAATCGTATCCGGAAACGGACGATAAAACAAAATACGAGGGACAGCCTAGAAAAAGGGCTGTTCTTCGTACAAGGACGGTTGCCGAGTTTTCCACCGCGCGCTATACTGCGCCTACAGCCGCATGACGGCTGTCTTATGAACCTACTCGATCCAGAATCAATCGTCAGGTCGGTCGGCTATATCGGCGTCGGTACGGTGATATTCGCCGAAAACGGCCTTCTCGTCGGCTTCTTCCTACCGGGCGACTCGCTGCTCTTCACCGCGGGCTTTCTCGCGTCACAGGGACTCCTCGGCATCACACCGCTAGCGATCTTGGTCTTCGTCGCCTCGGTCGTCGGTACGCAGGTCGGCTACATGTTCGGGTTTAAGTATGGCCCACGCGTGTTCAACCGCCCTGACTCGCGGCTCTTCAAGAAGGAAAATGCCGATAAAGCCCAGACATTCTATGGAAAACACGGCTCGAAGACCATCGTCCTCGCGCGATTCGTGCCGGTCGTCCGCACGTTCGCGCCGATCGTCGCAGGAATCGCGAAGATGGACTGGCGGAAATTCCTTTCGTTCAACGTCATCGGCGGCGCGATCTGGACCGGTGGGCTCACGCTCGGCGGGTACTGGCTCGGATCGAAGGTGCCAGGCGTCGATAAGTACATACTTCCGATCATTGCGCTCATCATCATCTTTTCGGTACTGCCGGGCATCCTGCACATGCTAAAAACGCCCGAACGAAGACGTGGAGTATGGCAAATGGTCGCGGGATACTTCCGACGGACGCCGAGGGCTTGATTTTTTACCACACTTCGACTACACTAGCTGGCGTTATCGTGGTCTGATAGCTCACTTCACAGTAACGATGTTTTCCTCCTCGAATTGGTACGAGGGCACATAGCTCAGTTGGTAGAGCAGCTGCCTCTTAAGCAGCGGGTCGCAGGTTCGAGCCCTGCTGTGCCCACCAAGGTTTATACCATGATTTCCGGACCCGGTTCCGCCCGGCGGGCCCTCCTCGGGCTAGCCGCTAGGCCGGGAATTTTCTTATACCACGTATACGAAATTACCAATGGCCCTTACGCGGTCAGTGGCCTATATTCAATTGCACTACTTCTCGACTTTCTCGTATTGTACCTACGCTCATTTCACTTTTTGAGCGTGTCGAACCCTTTTTGAATGTAGTGTTTGACGTTCGGGGCGAATTCCATTTGGCCAAGTTCTTCCTGCGTGATCCATTTGATACCTATCGTATCCTCCAACGACGTGCCTGCACCTGATTTCCAATGGCACATGAAAATCAACGCGACGACGTGTTGACCCGTCGATCGGATAAAGGTGTTATTAGACAAAAGCTGCGCATCGTCGGTGATGCCCACACCCGTTTCTTCCATGACCTCTTTTTTCAGAGTTTCTTCGATAATGTTCCAGACGTCTCCGGCTGTCCGCTCGACCTTTCCTCCTGGGATCGTCCATTTCCCAGGTTCATGGGTTTCTTCCCACGATCGTTGTGCAACAAGGATCTTGCCATCTTTTTCGACGACAGCATTCACGAGTATCAGGTGCGTCTTGTCCGTTGCGAGGTCTGCCATACGTGAGCTTATTCTACTATGACAACTGCGTTTGGTCTACGCTGTTGTCCATATCGAACCGCGTCACACCAACGGCATTGATTAATGCTCCGAAGTAGACGTTGATGAATTTCACGCGACCTTGGTAGGTCATCTCCTCGATCTCGCACGAGCCGAGCTGGCGCAACTGCTGTTTGTCGGTGTTGGCGGCCATGTGCATTATGAGGTTACGCGTGAGCGCGGTTGTCATCTTTCTATATAAAGCCGACGTATTTGGGATGGTCTTGTCGATGTCCGGGGTCGTTTCGGAAAGTGACCGTGAAAGGTCTTCCCGCCATTCCACGTCGGACACCACTGCGTCAATATCCTTGGCACGCAGTTGGTCGATGATTTTGTCGTCGAGGGCGTCACCTTGGATATACGTGATCTTGGTCAGTACGTCGAACGTCCGTGCGTTGATCTTTGCCGCCTCGATCCGTACCGGATTGATGTCCAATGCGTACACATGCGCCATGCGCTTCGCCAGGAATACCGTTGTACCACCCACACCGCTGCATATCTCGAACACATTCACCTTGCCAAGTTTTTCGAGGATTCTTGCTGCGGTATGTTCGGACGCAGCCTGGTAGCTCGTGAGTAATACACCCTCCTCGTCTCCAATGATCGGCAACTTCGTTGAAAAACGATACCTTTTTCCTACGCTATCGATATCGGTGAATGTTGTTGCCATGGTGAAGTTCAAATACTTTTATCAAACGCGTCAAATTTTTTAAGGTCCTCAATAATGCATCGGACGATGCGCGTGGTGATGTCGCTCTCTTTCATCGCAGCATCGATAACTACGACCCTTTGATGATCCCGTTCTGCCAAGCGAAGGTACCGCCTCCTTTTCTCTCTCTGCCATTCTAGATCGAGCGAATCCCCATGTAGCGATTCCTTGCGGGCGACGATGATTGTCTCCGGATCGAGATCTAGTAAGAACGTCCTCGTGGTCTCCGGTAAACACGCGACCGACGCCTCAGCATCTTGCAACGTCATGTCCTTGTTTGCCACTCGATTTGAATCCTTATATCTGTCCCACAGTAATATTTTTCCACTGCTATCATTAGTGCGCAACGTTTCGATCATGTCCATGAGGAACAGCGTGTTACGTTCCCACGTTCCGAGAACGCCCATGTTACTGCGCAGAAACTCACCCACCGGGGTGGCGCTCGGGCACCTGCCTATCTGAACGGGAATACCTTTCAGGGTCAGTTCTTTTTCTAACCTTAACAGTTGCGTGGTCTTCCCGACACCGTCAATCCCTTCAAGGCTGAAATGCGCCTTTGGTATGGGAACAACCATCGGTATCACTGGCGCGCGTGCTATTGCCATTCTATTGTGGCCGGTGGCTTATCGGTGATGTCGTATACGAGCCTTCCGATATCGAGTTCGTCAGTGATCCTCTTTGAGATCTCGGGCAGATAAGGCATGACTATCCTGGAAAAATTGGCAGTCATCGAATTCTTCGACTCCACCACCCGCACGACGATCGCGTGTTCGTTCTCGACATGTTCGTCGCCTTTCACTCCCAGACTGGGCACGTCGATCAGGATCGCGAACGCCATCCATATCTTGTTCTTGATGCTGGAACGTTCGATGACATCTTCGATGATCTTGGTCGCTTTCCGCACGAGTGCCACCTTTGCAGGCGTCACCTCGCCCTGCACGCGGATCGCAAACCCCGGCCCGGGGAAAACTTTTTTCCGAACCACCCAGCCCGGTAGATCAAATTCCTCAGCGACCTCACGGACCTGGTTCTTGAACAGTTCCCGCAGCGGCTCGAGCAACTTGAAATTAAGTTTCTTCGGAAGCCCACCCACGTTATGATGCGGTTTTATCCTTGAAGAGAACTTCGTCACACCGCTCTCGACCACGTCCGACCAGATCGTTCCTTGCGCGAAGAACGTGGCGCCGAACGTCCGCGCGTATCCCTCGAACTCATCGATGAATTCCTTCCCTATCGCCATACCCTTCTCGGTCGGATGCTCGATACCGGCGAGGCATTCAAAAAACTGTTTCTGCGACTTCAGCACCTTCAATGGAATGTCCATCCGCGTACAGAACCCCATGACCTCGTTAATCGTCACATCGGGCATGAGGCCGGTATCGATGTACACGGCCTTAAGCTGCCTGCGCGGTAATGCCTTCCGCAACAATGCGGCCATGGTCAACGAGTCGACGCCGCCAGAAAGGCCAAAGATGACTTTTTCACCGCCGACCCGCTCTCGGACCTCTTTCACTTTTAAACCGATGAAATCGCGTGGGCTCCATGGTGTTCCCGCGCGTGCCCCACAGATCCTCACACAGAAGTTCTTAAGAATTTGTTGACCATGTTCTGTGTTCGAGACTTCGGGATGAAATTGAAGTCCGTACATTTTCCTCTTGACGTTCTGGAACACCGCGCAACTTGAGTAATCGCTAGTCGCGGACGTTGAAAAACCCTTAGGAAGCGTATCGACCGAATCACGATGGCTCATCCACACGGAGAACCTTTTCGGCAATCCGTTGAGCAGATCGTTGCCACTACTCACCTTCAAGGTCGCTCTTCCGAATTCAGAGCTAATCTTCTTCACCTTTCCTCCAGTCGCGCGTGCGAGTAGTTGGTGGCCAAAGCAAATGCCCAATATGGGGACACCCTGCTCGAGCCATCTTGCATCGAACCGAATATTCCCATCATAGACCGAGGATGCGCCGCCCGAAAAAATGATGCCATCCAAGCGTTCAACCGAATGCAGCTTAGCTCGTTCGTCGCCTGGAAGGATGACGGACGAAAACCCAAGCTTTCCGAGCGATGCCTTGATCAAATGGGTATACTGACTTCCGAAATCAAGGATGATGAACATGGCTAGCATTTCCTCAAATAATCACCGTAGGTCAACACGTGCTTTGCAATACATTTAACGTCATTTTTGGTGAAGATTTTTTCTTGCAGCGCCACTTTGCAAAGATCCTTGCAGTTCGCCATCGAGTGCGCCTCAACGCCTAACTTCTTGCCGATCTCCTTTTCAAAACCGTAACTGAAGATGGAATATAGGCGCACGGTGCAACCTATGCTCCTGAAAAAGCAGACGACACCGGACACCGTTGCACCCGTTGCGAACACGTCGTCGATGACCGCCACCACGGATCCTTTTGTCGGCGTCATACCGACGAGCATTCTCTTGTCGTTGTACCCCTTCCTCTCTTTCCGATACAGAATGACCGGACGGATGAGGGTATCTGCCACGGCAGCGGCGTAGTACGTGCCGCCACTTTCGATGCCACAAATGTAGTCAGGCTCGTCACCGATGATTTCGGACATTTTCCTGACAAAGAAATGCCGCACTTCATAACTAGGAAGTGTGTTCTTGAGGTTGATGTAAATCGGTGAGAACACGCCGGGTTTCACTTCGACCGATTTATGTCTGGAATAGTTAACGACCCCCGGTGTACCCAGAAGCGACCTTTCAACGTGGAAGTTCGTTTTTTTCATAATGCCCGTTAACGACGATCGAATAATCGAAGCATTACGGTCGGCCTGCACAGATTGTACGGTATGAAGGTCAAACTACAGACCCTAGTGTCCGACCCTGATTGTTCTCGCCAAAGTTGTCTCACAGTGTCTGATGTATAAATATTTTTCTTTCTCGACACACTCGAAAGACGCGGGCCTCGTGTATAACCACTACACCTGAGGTTCACGTGCTACTGCCAGGAACTTGGGAAATGAACTTTTTTATTAAACCGGCGACGCTCTCGCTCGTATAATCCTCCTTGAACAGCCGAGGATTCCTATCATCACGCACCATGAGCGGCAAATCCCCGTTGCAACCCTTCTTGTAGAGACATAACACGCGTATCTTTTTGTTAAGGGCATACTCGATCTGTATGCCTAACGAGATTGATGGTACCGTTATCTCGGCAATGACGCAATCGGAGTAGGCTATCCGTTTCCGTAGCGCGTCGGAGACATCGTCGGTTTGCACGACATCGCCATCAGCATGCCCGTCTTCTTTGATCGTTGCGGCGTAGTAAGGATTTGTTATCTTGTGCGATAACGACTGCAATATCTCGAGAATCTGCAAATAATTCTCCCTATGCGCCTTTTGACTACCTGATGATGAGGCCGTGAAGAAGACTTTCATGCACATATGATAGCACAAGGCGTCTCGCATAATAAGCCGACCCGAAACGTGCAATGACGCTCTGTATTATTAGGCTTCCGGTCGATTTTCCATGTTACTACTGGTCATGACATGGTGCCTGGATATTTCACACCGCTTCACAAAACAATATTTCGTCTGATATTTCTATTATCATATGATGTACCCCGAGTACCCAGCAGAGCTTCTTTCTGTATACTTAACGTCATAATTATCATTGTAACGGACATACATGAAAGAAGGAGTTCCTGACCAGCAACAATTCTGGAACGCGAGGGGGAATTTAATGAACTTGAAGCACGCCCAAACCTTTTTGCTGAACGTTGTCTTCCGCTCATTCCCGAGAACAGAAGCGTCCTCGAGCTCGGCGCGGCAAACGGCCGCGATGTGCGGTTCTTTGCACGCAAGAAGCACGCCGAAGTAGTGGCGCTCGATTTTTCTCAAGTCGCACTGTCGCAATTAATGGCAGCGGCACAACGAGACGGCACAAACGACCTGCTACATCCAGTAGTTGCAGATGCCGAGCATCTCCCAATAATGGCGTCTCATACTTTTTAATGCCTTCTATTCCCGGTCTTCGCTCCATCTTTAAGACGAAGATCTCGAGCGCTTTTTAACGACGCTTCTTCCGTCGCTCAAAGAAACCGGATATCTCATGATGCAGGGAAAGCCTTCGGACGATCCCCGCGTCGCTCGTGGAATCGAGGTTGCGCCGAATTTAAGAATGGACGATGATGGTCACCTCCGTCGCGTATGGGACGAGGAATACATACAACACAATATTATTGATAAACTTAACCTGCGGCTCGTCGATATGGGGAGGACGATCAAACAATGGCGGGATATTGAAACACACTTTATCCACTTTATCGCACAACTTCATGAATGAACAACTTGCAATACCCATTGTTTCGGCGCTCCTTGAGCGCAACGAAGATGGTGTGGTCGCGCTGTTTCTCCAAACCCGTTGGAAACCGAAAACGAGTCCGACACATTCCGGTCTTCTAGAAATCCCGGCTGGCGGGCTCCGTGCGTACGAATCAGTATACGATGCGATAACACGCGAGGTTTTGGAAGAATCAGGGCTCACCATCATGTCATTCCAGCAGGACTAGCACGACTCGATCGCTTCACCTTCGCCACAAGATGCCTCGTTCGTGTTCCGGCCTTTCATGTGTCAGCAGGCGCTTAAGACCAATAACGGCCTTCCATGGGTCGGATTTGTGTTTCTCTGTTGCGTGACCGGTACGCCAAAAGCGAATCCCGAAGAATCGAAGGATCCACACTGGGTCACCGTGCCAAAGCTCAAAACTATGCTCACCGACCACCAAGAACAGTTCTTTTCGCTCCAACTGCCCGTGCTTCAGGCTTACGTCGAATGGAATGACCATGGCAGACCTCCGGTCGACGTACGATAAGTTCAGGAGTCCTGGCAACAGAACACTTGTTACGCCGGTGAATTTCTCCTATACTGAACGATGTTCTCTATCTGATAAGTAATCCACAGCGATGTCACAAAATAACAACCATGCGCCTCAGCCGATCATCCCGGCCGAGCCAGTCGAGGTCCAATCGGGTTTCTTCGTGCCGCGGATGATGTTCTTCACCAAGGGTGTCGGCCGACACCGCGAGAAACTGGCGTCATTCGAGGCTGCGCTCCGCGATGCGGGCATCGAGCGGTTCAACCTCGTGTACGTCTCGAGCATCTTTCCACCATCCTGCAAACGGATTTCGCGCGAAGAGGGCCTGAAGCGCCTCTCGCCAGGCCAGGTCGTATTCTGCGTCATGGCACGAAACGAGACGAACGAGCCAAATCGGCTCATGGCGTCATCGATCGGCCTCGCCCGACCGACGGACAAGGCGAACATGTACGGCTACCTGTCAGAACACCACACCTACGGCCAGACCGAGGAAAAGGCTGGCGAGTATGCTGAAGACCTCGCGGCATCGATGCTCGCGTCGACCCTGGGCATCACTTTCAACCTCGACACCGACTGGGACGAACGTGAAAAGATCTACAAGATGTCCGGCAAGATCGTCGAAACGACGAACATCACACAGTCGGCGCTCGGCGACAAAAACGGCCAGTGGACCTGCATCATCGCGGCCGCCGTCCTGATCCTCTAAGGTATCACCGTTAACTTCAACACGCGGAGAGGCCGTACGACCCCTCCGCGTGGTTATTGACCATTGCTATTTGATCGAAATGTTCGTGCCTTTGACGGTCAACTTCTTGACGACGCTAGCCGTTCGACCGTTGCCGTTCGTCACGGTCAACGTCTGATTTCCGGACTTGAGCGATTTCGTTGTGAACGTCACCTTCAGGAGGTTGCTCTTCATAACCACCTTGCTCGCCTTCGCCGATCCGAACGATACCTTCGGCTTACCGACAAAGTTCTTTCCTGCAATCTCGATCGTCACTGTCGCCGCGGTAGCTGTTTTCGACGAAACGTTCGTAATCTTCGGTAATGGTTTGGTCGTTCCAGTCACCGAAAACTTAGTCAGATGCGTTGTTGAGATCGTCGCAACATTGTTCTTTGTGTCCACGAGACCCGACGCCCCTGCAGTTGCCCACGTCTGCGTCTGCGGATCGAAGTATGTCGGCTCAAGACGGCCTTCAATTAGCCCATTCTGTTCGGCAACGGTCTGATTGTACGGCACCGTCACCTCAGCCGGTTTATTGAGCTGTTTCACCTCCTGGCCGGAACCATTGATCGCCTTGACCTCGTACCCGATGGTCGCCGGCGCGCTTAAGGTCGTTCGGTCGAGGTCGATGGTCGGCGATACCGTGACGCTCACGGTGCCGGTCACGTCGATCGCAAACGGCGGCATCGTGACACTTGCGCCGTCGGGGAGACTGACGGTTCCACCCTGATCTGCCGAGAACGTCTTAGTTACAGGACCTGGCACGTCAACACCAGTATCATTTAACGAAACGTTGACAGTGTTCGTCCCCTTCTTAGTCGTGACGTCCTTTACCTCACTTTCAAGAAGGTTCTTCCCCTGAAGATCGGTCGCCACGACATGCCAGACATCGCCGCTTGTAACGGGGATCGAATACGTGCCGTTTTTGGCGACGCTCGCTGATTCTTGCTTACCGTTGTCCGAATACGCGGTGATCGTACCGTAACCATCGGTCTTATTATTAAGCGTTACTTTGCCTTTGATCGTCGCGTTGGCGTTCTCGAACGCAAGGTTCTTCGTCACTGTCGCGCCGCCACTTACGGTCACGCTCTTACTATCCGGCGCGATCTGGCTTGCCGTAACCGCCGGCGTATCACCAACCGAGATCATATACGTACCGTCAGGCACACGGGCCGCATATGTACCGTTCTCATCGGTATTCACGGTCGTGCTTATGATCTGCACACCTTTCGTGTCGGCCTTGTCCTCGAGCGACGAACGGTTGTCGATGCTCACTACCGCACCCTTGATCGCGACACCGAGCGCGTCGGTCACAGTACCGTTGATGGTGTTCCGCCCCTCACGTACGGTCAGGTTTCGCACGATCGTCTGACCACTCTTGATCGTCACACTGTTCTGTCCCGCAGGCGTGTTAAGAAGACCCGCCGTTTCCTCAGGATGGAGGATCGAATAATCGTAATACCACGTACCCGCTGCGAGCGGTAACGAATAACTGCCGTCCGCGCCGACGGTCGCGCTCGTATAGTTTCCGCTCTCGTCAACCGCTTCGATGTCTATCGGTGATCCCACGTTGATGGCAGCAGTTTTTGTATACTCGAGCGTGAGCGTTCCTTTAAGCATCGCATCGAACGGCTTTACGGTGATATTTTTCGAAGCGGTCCTTCCATTGATTGTGAGCTTCGCTTCGCGGCCACCGGTATACGGTGAATTGTCCGCTGCCTCGACGCCAATCACGTCCGTCGGACCAGGTATGTCTGCCGACGAGTAACTGATCGAAAACGTACCGTTCACAACCGGCGCGGATACACGTGCCCTTTTGTCCGAGGTGCGGACGTAGGCGCTACCGACGTAGTCGTTAATGACTGTGCCTGCCGCGCTCACGACGTTACCACTCACGGTTCGATCATAATTCTTGATCATTATCTTTAAACCGGTGACTGTCTGTCCGTTGACGACCGTCGCGATGACTGGCGCCATCTGTGTGTGTGTCATATCGACGCCGTCCAGACCGATGTTCCAGGTACCCGGACCGACCGTCAGGTCGAACGAGCCATCCGACAGCGAGTTCACCGACACTCGCTCGGCGCCGCCGTCCCGTAGTGCCACGATATGGACGTTGCTCGTCGCCCTGCCTATTGCATCGGTGACCGTACCCTTGAGGTGCGCACTGTTGACCATCGCCTGGATGGTCCCGAGGTCGACGTCGCCGTTCTCCGTCATGGCGAACGTCGTCTTCGCCGGGTCGAATGATTTACCGACGAGATCGTTGTGGTATGCGGATATCGAATAGATGCCTGGGGTCAAATACACGCTCACCACAGAGTCGGAAGCACGAACCTTTCGCGTCGTACCCACACCATCAGCGCGACGGAAATCGATGTCGGCAATGAAGTCGCTGGTGGTCAATTTGCTCCCGTCGCTGTTCAACAATTGAACCGTGACCTTACCGGTCGCCGGCGTTACCTGAAAATCATGCGTCACTGTCTCTACGGAAAGGTCGTTCTTCAGATCGATCCGATACTGCGGCTGCTCATTAATCCAGTGCTGAGTGAAATTCGTATCCGACAGATTGACGCTTGCCTGCATGAACCATGATCCGCCGACCAGCATCGTATGGTATGTACCATCAGACGTCGTATGAACACCGACGCTCTGCACGTTCGGAATATTGTACGGCGTAAAGATAACATCGGCATCGGTGATAAGATTGCCTTGTGTGTCTACTACCTTCCCACTCACCTGCTTGACTGCTTGTGTAAGCGAAAAATCAATGGTACGCGTAGCGTCACCGCTTTGATAAATGAAATTATTGGCATCCTGACCACCAACCCTGTTATAGCCGTCAAGCGCACGCGGCTCAACCACATAGTGAGTTCCCGTGGTCAGCGCATTTGAAAACGAGAATTGTCCGCTTGCGTTCGTCGTCGTATCAACCGAAAATACCCCATCAGGCGTATGAAGCTGGACGGTTGCCCCAACGACGCCTGTCCCGTCCTGCCGCGTCACGGTACCTTGGACCACCGCAGAATCGGCGAACACCGCAACGATGCTAGGCATCGAAAACGCTATGGTAAACAACAATACGCCGGTGGTCACTGCGTACCACCCACGTCGTACGTGCATATTGTACAACATATTTGCCTCTCTCGTTAAGTATTTTTTGTGTTACCTGCGTATTATATCACTTTTTTTCAATAAAGTAAAGAATGAATATGAAGCAGGAGCGGAAACGCCTTGCTGGCCGTCCCGCTCCTTTGTCGATGTTGCTAACTCACTCGCTCACTTGTTCGGCCACCTGATGGTCCACTTCGGAAGCTTCTTCATCATCCTCTCGCAGCGGAGGCTGCTCCGGCGCATACTTGCCGATGATCTTCTGATTCGCACCGATCACGAGGATCAGGTAGTCGGTCGGCCCACGGTCCACGTAGACGAGGTCACCGGGATCCGTGCCGTTCAAAACGATCGGCTTGCCGTCGAACTCGTTTACCGGCACGCTATCGTACGGTGGTATGCACTTGATGAGGTCTGTCGCCTCTACGTTCGGCGGATAGCCGTGGTGCGTTGTTGCATACTGCACCAGCTGATCCTGGAACGCCTCAGCAAGCGCGAGCGCGCGATCCTCGCACTGCTTCGTCTGCTCCTCAGCGGACACCCTGTTGATCACGAGCATGACCGCCGCCGCGATCAAAACCACTGTTCCGACGACGGTGGCAATCTTGGTTTCCGACGTCACCTTTTTTCCCTCCTCTGTCCATGAGTATACGGCCGATCGCAGATGCGATGCACGAGATGTGCACTCTGACGGGACTCACGTCTCGCCATAACGCACCCCTCATGCAGCAAATGAGGGCAACATCACGAAAACGAGCAAGGTAGTACTGTACCCGACCCCAAACCATGCGTCAAGCGTTCGTATCTGATCGCGGTACTATAGAGGTATACACCGCAGTGACCACTTGTATAACATCGCCCCACGTCCAGGGCCGACACACCACTCGTTGAGAGGTGACCGAGGTGAGCACACGCGCCAATTCAGGCACCAACGCGGCATCACTTTCGACGACCGTGAGAAGTCCCTGTGCTTTCGGCAGAATGTCACGGGTGAAACCAACCGCCGTCGATACCACGGGCAACCCGACAGCGAGCGACTCGAGGATGACCGTTGGTCCACCCTCGCCAGCAGTCGACGTCACTACGAGCGCATCTGCCGCATTGTAATAGAGGTTCAGCTTGACTCGCGGCACCATACCGATCACCTTGATCGCGCCATCCAAATGGCGTGCTTTGATCAATAAACTTATGCGCGCCGCGTACTTCTTCGAGTACGTCGGTCCAAGTATGTACAAGGTGGCATCAGTCTTTCTTCGAAGATCTGCGAAGGTGGACACGAGAAGTTCAAGGTTTTTCACCGGCGCAAAACCGCCGACGTTGAGGAGCGCCTTTGTGCGCTCACTGATACCAAGAGTCTTTCGAGCCTCAGTTCTCACCATTGGCAAAAACGCATCAGGTTCCGGCGCCATAGGACAGAACGAATACGGCAATGAGCACCGTTCATATGTTTCCTTGTCGCGCGGATTTACAAGGAAAAAATGACACATCTTTTTCATTGCGATGTTTTCGAACAATTGTTCGATCAAGAACAGTGGCGCAGCAAACCAACGACGAGGCATGTGCAAATTGGCGATCGGCCGATGTGTAGCACCATGGTAATGTGCGACCACCGGGGCATTAACGGACAACGCGATCGCGTACGACTGCCAGTTGTGGTAGTCGTGCAGGTGCACCACGATGTCGTGCTCACGCGCCTCGTGTTTCAACGCACTCAATAACTGCAGCGATAACTCGCGTCCGGGTGACAGGAAAAAACCCGACGGGAACAACCGATACGTCACGCCCTCGCGTTCGTACGATTGCGGCAAGGACAACGCCGCGTCGATCGACCACGATTCGATCACCGCGTCCATGTGTCCTACCAGATGGCGCGCGAACTGACTATGCCAACCATAGTAGCTTCCCTTGATCGGATCCTGATCGAGCCGAGAGCGCGAGAACGATGAGATGCTGATGACCTTTTGCATGTCTGTACTGTATCACACAACACCACCTCAAGGGTGGTGTTGTTAAACGACTGTTGACCTACGCGTTACGGATTCTTCAAAGAATCCTTCAATGTCTTTCCTGCTTTAAATTTCGGGACAGTGACGGCCGGGATCTGAATCTTCTCGGTCGGCCGTTGCGGGTTGACACCCATGCGCGCTTCGCGGCGCTTCGAGCTGAACGTACCGAAGCCGGTGAGCGTCACCTCGCCGCCTGATTTCAGCGTCGAAATGACCGTTGACTCAAACGCGTCCAACAGGTCCTCGACCTGCTTTTTTGCGAGGCCAACCTTTGCGGACAGGGAATCGATGAGATCTGCCTTGTTCATCGTGCTCACCTCCTTTCAGCTGGCTCCATTGTACGAGCTATTGAATAAGTTGTCCACCATCGTTAAAGAACATCGTCGCGAGGAGGCGGCGAGTATCAGGGTGGCCCCGCTCAGCGGGGACGGGACCCTAGACGAGCCGCGACGAGCGACTCCTTATAGGGAAGGAGTGGCGTCGGACGAGGAAACCGTAGGTTGCCTCGCCGAAAGTATCACGGAATGTTGACTTCTCGGTCGATCCGTTCGATGTTGACGGTGTGACGGGTCGCCGGATCGATCTCGATCAGCATGC